>SLGL01000157.1 GCA_007123785.1 Balneolaceae bacterium | reverse complement strand
TTTAGCAAATGTACAATCATAGCAGACTAAAATTGATAAAATGAATGCTGCCTGGTTTTAATTTCAGCTTTTTGAAAATATCAAAAAAAACTCATAGGCTAAGGTTTTTTGATCGATTTATTTCAGCAAACAGCCAAAGCTGAAAAGCAGTTACTACCTGATATTTTTGAGAGCATTTTTTGCGGCAATCTGTTCGGCTTGTTTCTTGCTTTTTCCAGTACCTTCTCCCAATTTTTCATCTTCAACATAAACAGCCACGTGAAAGGTTTTGTCGTGTCCAGGCCCTTCTTCTTCAAGAACAACATATCGCGGCAAATTCAGCTTTGCTGCCTGGGAATGCTCCATAAGCAGACTTTTATAATTATCGATATTATTTACGATTTGATCAAAGTCCAGGAATTCATCGAGATTCCATTGTACAAATTCATGTGCTTTCTGGTACCCTTTTGAGACATAAATGGCCGCAATCAGAGCTTCATAAACATCTGAAAGAACACTTTTTGAAAGCTCAATACCCTGGCCTGCGGCACGATCACCAATTTCGAGAAGATCGTTCAGTTCTAATTTTATGGCAAGTTCATAGAGTGTATCTCCCCGAACTATTTTTGCACGCAACTTGGTGAGAAAACCTTCATTTTCTGTTGGAAATCTCTCGAATAAAATTTCGGTAACAATCAGATCGAGTACGGCATCTCCCAAAAATTCGAGTCGTTCGTAGGTTTCGAACGACTCGTACTTTTCATTATCAACAATGGATCGATGCCGCAATGCTCTTTGGTAAAGCTGAAGGTGCTCCGGTTCTATTTGAAACCGGAGCTTTTTTTCGAGAATTTTTAATCGCCCGGTCGGCTCTTTGATATTTGGATCAGGCTGTATCCTGAACCACTTTTTGAGCCGGTCAATCATCAATTATTTTTCAAATTTCTTGAAGATGAGTGTTGTATTATGCCCTCCAAACCCAAACGCGTTATTCATCGCGTAAGTGATATCCCTCTCCACAGGTTTATTCGGTGTGTAATTGAGATCACATTCAGGATCGGGATTTTCCTGGTTAATTGTGGGCGGAATAGTGCTGTGATAAATAGCCAGTACTGTAGCCAGTGATTCGGCTGCACCTGCAGCTCCGAGCATATGACCGGTCATCGACTTTGTTGAGTTCAGATTGATCTTGTATGCATGATCTCCAAAAACTTTTTTGATAGAGTTGGTTTCAGCGATATCTCCCAGTGGAGTAGAAGTACCGTGCATGTTAATGTGATCGATATCCTTAGCTGTGATCCCTGCCATTTTAAGTGCACCATTCAGTGCAAGAATTACGCCATTGCCATCCGGATCGGGTGCGGTAATATGATGGGCATCAGCCGAAAAACCATATCCAACAATTTCGCCGTAAATCCGTGCATTTCGTTCAAGAGCTGAATCGAGTGATTCAAGAAAGAACATCGAAGCACCTTCACCAAGCACAAAACCATCGCGGTCTTTATCGAACGGGCGGGATGCACGTTCGGGTTCGTCATTTCGGCGTGAAAGCGCCCTCATCGCCGAAAAACCGGCTACACCAATTCTCCATACAGGTGCTTCCGTACCCCCACAAACCGCCATTTCAGACTGGCCGTAGCGAATGGAGTCGTATGCAAGGCCGATGTTATGGGACCCGGTGGCACAAGCTGAAACAGCGCAGTAATTCGCTCCTCTGAAGCCATGTTTAATGGAAATATGTCCGGCGGGAATATCAGGAATCAGCATCGGAATGAAGAAAGGCGTTACCCCTCTTGATCCGTTTTCATGCAATGAAACTGATTGCTCATAAAATGTATTCATTCCGCCGATACCTGTACCCACAATGACAGCCACCCGGTCTTTATCGATACTGTCCAGGTCAACATTACTGTCTGCAATGGCTTCATCAGCGGTAATCATCGCATATTGTGTAACCGGATCGAGCCGTCGTGCTTCCTTCCGGTCAAAGTAATCATTGGAATCATAATTTTCGATCTGCCCGGCAAATTTTGTGGGTAAATCACTTGTGTCAAAATGCTCAATAGGGCGTACTCCGCTCTTACCGGAGATAAGACCGTTCCAAAAGTCGGGAGCGGTCTTCCCCAAAGGTGTAAGTGCGCCGATTCCAGTAATTACTACTCTTCTTCCGGCCATAAAAATTAGGTTACTTTCTTAAGTGTGTACTTTAAATCTTAACTGCTTATGATTTTTCTTGAATATATTTAACAGCATCGCCAACAGTTGCAATATTTTCCGCATCTTCATCTGGAATGCTCATGTCAAACTCTTTCTCGAACTCCATAATGAGTTCAACAGTATCGAGAGAATCAGCTCCCAAATCGTTGGTAAAGTTAGCATCAGGAGTTACTTCTGATTCATCAACTCCAAGTTTGTCTACAATAATTGATTTGATTTTTGCTTCTACGTCTTGTGACATATTTAGACCTATGTTTGATTATGAGTTTAAATAAAAGTTAGTTAATTAATTTTTTTATCCCTGAGAAAATACAACATCTCTGTATAAAATAACACGCATAACTAAATGCATTCAGGCATTTGCAGCTTACATGGCCATTCCGCCATCTACGCGTACTACTTCGCCGGTAATATACGAACTCAGATCAGATGCAAGAAATGCAACTACATTTGAGATTTCCTCAGGATCACCGGCCCGGCCCAGAGGTGTTTCTTTTTTAATGGTGTCGAGTACTTTTTCACTCAATTTTTCTGTCATTTCCGTTAGGATATAACCAGGAGCAACAACATTGGCGCGGATATTCCGGCTTGCCAGCTCTTTTGCAAACGATTTGGTAAAACCGATTATTCCGGCTTTGGATGCAGCATAATTGCTCTGTCCTGCATTCCCGGAGATCCCCACTACAGAACTGATATTGATAACAGAACCGCCTCTTGCCCGCATCATCGGTTTTGTTGCAGCTTTACTGTAATTAAAAATACTTTTCAGGTTTGTGGTAATCACATCATCCCAGGCTTGCTCGTCCATTCTGAGGATGAGGTTATCTTTTGTGATTCCTGCATTATTTACAAGCACATCGAGTGTACCCCACTCTTTTACAATCTCGTTGATCACTTCTTCGGCTCTGGCAAAATCAATTGCATCGGCCTGAAATGACATTCCTTTTACACCTTTAGCTTCTATTTCACTGACCACTTCAGCGGCTGCTTCAACCGATCGAGCGTACGTAATGGCCACATTTGCACCGAGCTGAGCCAGCGTTAGCGCTATTGATTTTCCAATTCCCCTGCTTCCGCCTGTTACAAGGCAGTTTTTTTCTTTCAAATTCATAGTAATAAAATCTTATTCGTATCCTTCTATGTTTGCATTTTTCAGCGTTCGCTTTACAAGCCCCTGCAACACATTACCCGGCCCCACTTCAATAAACGAAGTTGCACCATCTTTTTCCATATTTAAGAGGGTTTGCGTCCAGCGAACGGGATTTATAAGCTGATATAGTAAATTGTTCTTTATTTCTGAGGGATCGGTAGTTGCTTCTGCTGTATAGTTACTGTAAACCGGGCAAGCAGGTTCCGAAAATTCAGTTTCATCAAGTTTTTCCTGTAGTGTTTCAAAAGCAGGTTTCATCAATGGTGAATGGAAAGCACCACTAACCGGCAGCATTTTAGCGAGCCTGCATCCTTTTTCTTTGGCAAGTTCTACTGCTTTTTTAACAGCATCTTCATCGCCGGAAATAACAAGCTGACCCGGACAGTTATAATTGGCAGGTACTACTGGTTTTTGAATGCTTTCTGTGGCGATTTCGCAGATTTCATCCACCACATGATCGTCCATTCCGATAATAGCAGCCATCGTTCCGGGGTGAACCTCTCCGGCATTCTGCATCAGTTTTCCCCGCAGGGAAACCAGTTCCAGAGCCTCTTCGAATTCAAGAGCGCCTGCAGAAGCCAGTGCCGAAAACTCTCCAAGGCTATGTCCGGCAACCATATCAGGTTTTTCTCCAAGAGTTTTAAAGAGGGCAAAAGAGTGAAGAAATATTGCAGGCTGGGTGTATTGTGTTTGTGTGAGTGTCTCAGCCGGCCCCTCGAACATAATATCACTGACAGGATAGCCAAGCAATTCATCTCCTTTCGTTAAAAGCTCTTTAAATGGTACATTTTTCTCGAAATGGTCCTTCCCCATTCCAACTTTTTGCGATCCCTGTCCGGGAAAAATAAATGCTTTCATCGGTTTTTATTTATTCCATTCCAGGTAAACTGCTCCCCATGTAAGTCCGCCTCCAAATGCCGACAATATCAGTTTGTCACCATTTTTCAGTTTGTCTTTCCAATCGTAAAGGCAAAGCGGAATGGTTGCTGCTGTGGTATTTCCATATTTATCAATATTTACCATCACTTTATCTGTACTGAGGCCCACTCTGCGGGCTGTAGCATTGATAATTCTTAAATTAGCCTGGTGAGGAACGAGCCAGGCAACATCATCACCTTTAAGATTGTTTCGCTCCATAATTTCAAGAGAAACATCGGCCATGCCTTCGGTTGCTTTTTTGAATACGGATCTTCCGTCCTGTCGCAAAGAGTGCATTCTATTTTGAACGGTTTCAATCGATGCGGGCCTGAGACTGCCCCCTGCAGGCTGGTATAGCATGCAATCCTCATCACCTTCCGTATGGTGAACAAAATCTATCAAACCTCCGCTGTCGGCCTCTTCAAGTACAACAGCACCCGCAGCATCTCCGAATAGAATACAAGTTGTCCGGTCAGTGTAATCTACAATTGCACTCATTTTGTCGGCACCCACCACCAGTACTTTCTTTGCCCGCCCCGATTCGATCATCATACCGCCCGTAGATAGAGCATACAAAAAACCGGAACAAGCCGCTGACAGGTCAAAGCCATACGCTTTGGTCGCGCCAATTCGTTTTTGAACCAGTGCCGCTGTTGCGGGAAATATATAGTCGGGTGTAACGGTAGCTATTACAATAGCATCAATCTCGGAAGCGTCAACCCCGGCCTCTTCAAGAGCTTCACGTGAGGCTTTTTCAGCCATAAATGCAGTTGCTTTTTCCGGATCTTTTAAAATTCTTCGCTCAGAAATGCCGGTTCTGGACCTGATCCATTCATCGTTAGTATCTACCAGGGTTTCAAGTTCTGCATTGGTAAGAACATATTCCGGTACATAGCGTCCCACACCGGTTATTTTAGCTCGCTTTAAGCTCATTAAAAATTTGATATTTATATTAGAGATGAAACAATTTTATCATTGATCTTGTATTCTACACATTTTGCAGCATTTAAGATCATATTTTTTATTGCCGTGACCGAACTGCCTCCGTGCCCCACAAGGCATAAACCATCTACACCAAGAAAAGGAATTCCGCCAACTCGTTCGTAATTGAACTGTCCCATCGTTTTTTCAATAATACCATAAACGAGCTTTTGCGACTTTTCGTCAAGATCCTCTTCTTTCATGGTTTTTTTGAGGAGGTTCTGGAGAATTTCAGGAACAGACTCTCCGAACTTCAAAAGAACGTTTCCTGTAAATCCATCAGTGAGATAAATGTCTGTCTTTCCGAAAAGAATATCACTTCCTTCAATATTACCGGCAAAATTGGGTAGCTCTGAAAGAATTTTATGAACATCTTTGTGAATATCCAGTCCTTTTTCCGGTTCCTCCCCCACATTGAGAAGTCCCACGGACGGTTTATTAATTCGCATAATCTCTTCAGCAAAGATTGTACTCATTTTCGCAAACTGAAGGTACATTTCAGGCTTGAGCTCAAGGTTGGCACCCGCATCCACCAGCAAGCTGATTCCTTTAATGGTAGGATAGGTAGCTGCTATAGTAGGCCGAATTACGCCATCGAGTTTGCCAAGCAAAAAAGTAGATGCAGCAAGAAGGGCCCCTGTATTTCCCGCACTTACAAATGCTGAGCATTTGCCTTGTTTGTGTGCTGAAATTCCGAGGGTAATTGATGATGCCCTTTTTGATTTTACTGCTGTTGCAGGGGATTCATTCATACCGATAATTTCAGGCGCATGTAAAATATGAATCCTTTTTTGATTGTATTCCTGAGAATCCAACTCGTTTTGAATCGTCTCCTCGGGGCCAACCAGAAGAACCTGAATTTCATCATTTTCCTTTACCGCTTCTAAAACACCCTGTACCGGATTTTTCGGGAAAAAGTCCCCACCTACTGCATCAACAGCGATTACCATTTTCGGAAAATTTTTATAATTTATTGAGATACGTTAATCACCTGGCGGCCTCTGTAGAAACCGCACTCCATACATACATGATGGTATCGGTGCATTGCACCACAGTTCGTGCATGCAACAAGAGGAATTTCTGCCAATGCGTGGTGAGATCTTCTCTTATTTCTGCGGGATTTAGATGTTTTTCGTTTTGGATGTGCCATCTGATTCTGTTATTAGATTACTTTAATTTTTTTAAAGCCGACCATCTCGGATCAATGGTTTCCTCATTATCGGCTTCAGGGCCAAATTTTTTAGTTTCAAATTCTGTTGGATTCCCGTCATCATCCAGATAATCCGGATGAATTTTCCTGACAGGAACTTCAAGCATGATCGTATCTCTTACATCACCTCCAACATCAACCTGCAAACTGTTGGCAGGTATCTGGCGAACCGCACCTTTATCCGTTTCCGTATTATCAACAGGATCAGGATCAAAAAGCACATGATATGAAGCCATAATCCGTTTTGAAAACGGCTTCAGAGAACGATCACAAATTAATTCAGTTTCCACATTAATACTTAGTTTCACTTCTACGAAATGGTTGGTTTTATAAAAACTTAAATCAACCGAACCTTTCTCAAGAGTTACCTCATTACTCAGGGTTAAATCCCCTTTTTCTAAAGATACAGTCCTGCTGCTATTACCTTCCGGCAGCTCCTGTAAATTAAATGTCAGCTTTAATGTTTCCACAATAGCTTTGAAAAATAGAAAGTTCTCTGTTTTAATGCAATTAATTAAACAGCCCGTAAAGTCTTTGTTCCACAAGACCAATAACTTTCCCGAGATCTTCTTCGCTATTTACAAAATCGAGATTATCAGTATCGATGATTAATTTCTCTTTATCGTAGTTTTCTATCCAATCTTCGTAGAGCCGGTTCAACCTTTCGAGATATTCAATCCTGATCGTATTTTCATACTCCCGCCCCCGCTTCTGAATTTGCCGGACAAGTGTGGGTACATCGGCACGAAGGTAGATCAGCAGGTCCGGTGCCTGCAAGTAGGTTACCATTTCATTAAAAAGAGAGCAGTAATTTTTATAATCCCGATCGCTCATTAACCCCATTTCATGCAGGTTTTTGGCAAAAATTTCCACATCTTCGTAGATCGTCCGGTCCTGAATCAGGCTATTCTGAACCTGCATCAGTTTTTTCTGATTCTGAAACCGGCTCGACAGAAAATAGATTTGAAGGTTGAAGCTCCATCGCCTCATATCCTCGTAAAAATCTGAGAGGTATGGATTATTATCTACCGTCTCGAAGTACGTTTTCCAGCCAAAGTATTTTCCAAGCAGAGATGTCAGTGACGATTTACCCGCACCAATATTTCCGGCAATCGCCAGGTACTTTTTTTCTTTTCTGTCACTCATTACAAATTCTTAATTCTTACCAAGCAGGCGGTACATTGCTTTTTTATAGGCTTCAACACCCGGCTGATTAAAAGGGTTCACACCCAGCATATATACATATACAGCCGTAAAAAGTTCATAAAAATAGATCAGTTCACCCAATTGCCGGGCGTTCAGTTTTTCAATATGAATGGATATGACAGGCACCCCGCCTGAAGTGTGCGCCTCTACAGTTCCTTCCAGTGCACTTTTATTGATCTCATGAAACGTTTTCCCGGCAAGATAACCAAGCTGATCGGTATCGTCATTGCCACTGTCCGGTACAGCCATGTCTGAAATCGGTTTTTCTACTACAAGCAGAGTTTCCATTATATTCCGCGGCCCGTCCTGGATTAACTGTCCCACACTGTGAAGATCCGTAGAGAAGGCTGCAAGAGCCGG
>SLGL01000493.1 GCA_007123785.1 Balneolaceae bacterium | reverse complement strand
GTATTTGTTGATCGACTGCTCATGTATTTAAGGAATCATACCAATTAGTCTGTGATCAGTTTTGGAGAGTCCAATATACAGGTTCACATACTAAATTAACAGCGAATTCAATCACTAATGGGTTTTATTCTTGACAATTCGAGTTTCAAATTTTATTATACCGACCAGTTGGTATGTTAATGTAAAAACCTTGAAATTATGTGTAATACAGCAATCACTATGCCTGAAACCACAGACAGCGAAACAGGATTTGAAGAGTGGTACGTTACCGCTCTGAACAGCGGAGCTTTAATGCTGATGATCTCCATCGGCCACCGGACCGGACTGTTTGATGCCATGAACGGTATCGGATGGACCGGCAGCGGGGAGCTGGCCGAAAAAAGCGGATTGAATGAGCGCTACATCAGGGAGTGGCTCGGGGCTATGGCAACCGGTGGAGTCGTAAAGGTTGACGAATCGGACCGGTATCTCCTCCCTGAGGATCATGCCCGGTTTCTCTCGCGTAAATCTGATGATGAAAATCTGGCCGCTTTTGCCCAGTACGTTGCGGTTCTCGGCAACGTAGAGGATGAGATTGTGGACTGCTTTCATAATGGCGGCGGTGTTCCCTATGAAAAATATACGCGCTTTCACGATGTGATGGCAGAAGACAGCGGCATGACGGTTCTGAATGCCCTCGAGGATCATATCCTTCCGCTGATACCGGGATTGAGGGAACGTCTCGAAGATGGAATAAACGTCCTGGATGTAGGGTGCGGCCGTGGCCGTGCGCTGCTGAAACTGGCCGGGCTGTTTCCGAACAGCCGGTTTAAAGGGATCGATCTATCCGAAGAGGCTATCCAATGGGCTCGTAATGAAGCGGACAAAAGATCGCTCCGCAATATCGAATTTGAGATACGGGATGCCACCGATTTCGACCAAACTGCCGACCCGGAGGCGTACGATTTTGTTACAACCTTCGATGCCATTCACGACCAGGCCAAACCGCTGGCCGTACTGAAAGGAATCCATCGCACGCTGAAACCGGGCGGGGTTTACCTGATGCAGGATATTTATTCAAGCGGACATGTGCATTCCGATTTGGACCATCCGCTCGGACCTCTGCTCTACACCCTATCCTGCATGCACTGTATGTCGGTTTCACTGGCAAACAACGGCGAAGGGCTCGGAGCGATGTGGGGCCGCGAGAAGGCAAAGGAGTTGCTTGGCAAGGCCGGCTTTGACGGCTTGCAAATTCACCGGCTGGATCATGATATCCAGAACGATTATTACGTGATGCGGAAATAATCTTAATTTCGGCGTTACCGGCTATCAGAATAAGATAGCAACAGAACCGGGCAAGTTCGGGTCTGCGAAGTAAGTAACCGAAGGGAAGGTTCACTGGCTGCCCGGACGGGTTCTTCTACCTTGCCATTGAGCCTTACCGGACCGTTTGATTCCGGAATCAGGTGAAGAATGTAATGAACAGAGTAAACTGAAAACAGAGCCAATACGAATCTTACTATTCTTTTGTGAAGGTGATGTTTGCGGCAGCATGAGAAGTTAACTTTGATGGCGGGGCCAGAATTGATTATTCGTTTTCAGTTATCATTAAAATTTTTTCTTCACGCTTGCCTGAAGGACGACAAACTTGTTTTCCCGTAAATTTTTGATCTGATTTTCAAACTTCTCCGCCGCGTTATCACCAATCAGTAAATGAAACCCAAGCGGAGGAGGACCGGATTCCTGCAGCTTTTTTTTCGTTTCGACAAACCAATCCAGTGATTCCCGGCTTTTATCCATCCAATCATCAATTTTGAAATCTGATTCGATAAGAAATTCTTTCAGCTCATCGTGCGATATGAGGAAATTGATCGATTCGTCTTCGGCCCAGGGTACCGGGTAATGAAACGCTCCCTTTTTCCCACCAAAAATATCATGAAATAGAAATTGGCCGCCGGATCTGAGTACCCTTGCGATTTCACCGTAAAACTGATGCTTGTCGGCAATGTTCATCTGTACATGTTCTGTCCAGACCAGATCAAAAGAACTCTCTTCAAAAGGCAAATTCAGTGCATTACCCTGAAGAAAATCTGCCTGTTCACTGAGTCCAACCAGGTCGGTAAGTGAGTTTGCTATATCCACATATTCCTGGGTAAGATCGATTCCGGTTACCCTGCACCGATACTTTGCGGCAAGGTAGCGTGCCGAGCCGCCAAGCCCGCATCCGACATCCAGCACCCGGCTTCCCTCGACCAAATCTGCAAGACTCGCCAGTTCAACCGTTGCCTGCCGCCCCCGTATGTGAAATTCATCCACAGCGGCAAGATCAGCCGGTTTTAGCCGTGACAGATCCTTCCCGGATTTAATCAGAGCATTTAAAATCGAATCCAAAATCTTCCCGCGGCCGTAATGTTTCTCAATATGATCGTTTAAATGTTCCATATAACTATTCAGTAGCTTTTATCCTCCTCTACTATATTAAGCCGAAAAAACAGGGAATTCTTATTACAATACTTCCAGCGGGAACAGTACTATCGGTCAATATTTTTTTGTTCAGATTTTCACTTTTGGGCACCTCATCCTTACAAAGGGGGCTGTGAAAATATTCCCGCATTACGCACAGTACTCTTAACAGTTTTAAGTATATGAGCTCATTTTGAAGCTCTCCTCTTTGTGAAGTCCCGCCAGGGCGCGACAGAGAGGGGGCGGGGGTGAGTCAGAAAGACTGGTGACGTTGAAAATGACAGAAACCTTAATTAAAATACCTTTTCTCTGGATGATCATTTTCTCAGAGCTTCGAAGGTGAGATTTACTTTCATAAGCTGATTCATAATCACAATCTGACTAAGAGAGAAAGGAACACTATGGAAATCGTTGCCGTTTATATCTTTAACACAGGTCTGCCCATGTCAGGGATGAATCCAGTTGAAAGCGTCAGCCAAACGCAAACCGGCCAATGAGAACACATACAAACGATCACATTGGGGTATGGATCCGTTTTTATGGTCCGTTAAATACTCTTTTGTCAAAAGAGAGAAGAGGCAGTTCATTCATACGCTATTTGCCGGAATCAACTACAGTGAAAGATCTTATCGAAGGATGCGGAGTTCCTCACACCGAGGTGGATCTTGTTCTCGTCAATGGCAGAAAGGCGGCTTTCGACGATCCCGTTGAGGGTGGAGAACGAATAAGCGTCTATCCTGTATTTCTAAACCTGGAAATTCCTCCATCAGATCGCAAACAAACCAGAACCCTTGAGTTCCCATCATTTGTTGTGGACGTTAACCTTGGCAAACTCGCCGGGTATCTCCGAATAGCCGGATTCGATTCATTATACCGGAATGATGCAATGGACAAGGAGCTGATCCACACAGCACTTGAAGAGGACCGGATGCTGCTGACGCGTGACCGCAGGCTGCTGATGCATAGAGTGATAAAGGCGGGATACTTTGTACGTTCCGATCAGCCGGTTGAACAGCTTGAAGAGATCTTGATACGCTTTGACCTCTTCAAACAGATAAGCCCGTTTACACGCTGCATTCACTGCAACGGCCAGCTGGAAGAAGCAGAGAAATCTGATGTACTGGAACAACTCGAACCGCTTACCAGGCGGTATTACCATCGTTTTTCCCGGTGCAAAAGCTGCGGACAGGTCTACTGGGCAGGATCTCACCGGAAACGGCTCAACCCTAAACTTCGAGAACTCCTGGATATTGGGTGAAACGGTTATTTTGAACCTAACTGTACTAATACACAAATTTCCCTCAAATAACTTCAAGAGTTGTTGATCGTTGATTGATTATGTACATTTTCTTATTCGACCAAATGAATCATGAGCAAAAATTTATTAAATAGAATTACGAGAAAGCCGGATATTTGTCATGGTAAACCCACGATCCGGGGATTACGATATCCCGTTGACACGATGCTGGATTTATTAGCTTCGGATATGAGTATTGATGAAATATTGACTGATTATCCGGATTTGGAGAGAGAAGATCTTTTGGCTTGTCTTGAATATGCTGCTCAATTATCGCGAACAAAGAAATCGCAAAAAGTCGTCCAGTGAGAGTTCTTGTTGATGCTCCTCTTCCTAAAAGCCTTGTTGAGTTTTTGTCATCTCATGACATTAATTCGAAACATACGCTGGATCTGCCTAAAAAGAATGCAACTCCTGATCCTGAAATCATCCGGCACATTTGATGTATTGATTCTCCATTACCCGCTCTCCTTCTCTTTGAGCAGCAGTACCTGGACCAAACGTAGCTTTTTGCATCAGCGATTATATGGAAATTCGTTGATCCAGTTAAATCCACGGTCTATTAATCTGAAATTTTCTAAATCGAAAGCATGGAGTGTTATCGTTAATGGTTGGTCCTCTCTTTCGCCTGTCAATACCAGCACAGAATCTCTTTTTTCAAAGCTGAAGAACGTTGATTCATCCTGAAGGTTTAGTGTGATTGTTTGGTCTGTAGTATCAACCTGTGTATTCAGTTGGTCTCTGTCCAGGCCCGTACGAATAAGCACAGCTCTGTCCGGCTGCTCAAAAATCAGATACTGCCAGCGTTCATCATCTGTGACAGGAGGTGAAACCGGGTTTCCGTTTTCAAGAAACTCTTCCACTTCCCAGATAGCGTAAAGAGGCACTCTCTCCGGCCCGTCTTGCAGCTGCTGATACCAGCTCCAGGTATTCACTGTATTCGGAATGATAATCGAAGCGATAAAAAGGACTTTAAAGATCAGGGCACCATTCCGATTTCTCTTTTCAGTAAATACAGGTTTCAAATCAAGTGCCGGCACAGATTTATTGAACAGAAAAAAGTTCAGGATGCGTTTACCATCGAATGCCAACAGAAATAGGCTGAACAGCACAATGTGTATGGAAAAAAGTTTTACAGGAATATCATAGCTGAAATTTATCACTACCACGATTGTCATCACGCCAACGGAGATAAGCGCGCCCATCGATGTTGTTTTTCTGAACAAGAGCAGAAGCGCATGGATGATTTCCATGAGTCCTGCAAAAAAAGTGTATGGTTTAGAATAGCCCATGAACGTCCACGCGAGACCCATCGGGGATGAATGACCTGATCGCTTCGGCGTAAGCATCCGGTTTCTCCACCTGTATCGCGTGTTCCGATCCCGTAAACTCTTGCATTTCCACGGATGGCATCGCACCTCGGGCAGCTTGGAGATGACCGCTCCGAACGGGGACGGCCATCACTTTTCACGAAGCTCTTTTTTCCACTTCCATCTCCTCTGGATCCGGAAGTGTCAACTCGCCCCTGAAGTGCTGGAAAAGCCAGTAGGCGGAAATCTCGGATGTTAGTGGAGCGTTGCCCGATGAACCCCATGTTCTGCTCTTACGGGGGGAGAATGTGACGGAAAAGTGAAGCCAGCCGTTGTTCGGATGAATCGGGTATCTCAAAATACGAATACAATAGTCGTGTCTCTGCCGGTAAAATTTAAATTACCCTCTGTAATCGTGACCTCTATAATGCAAAAGGCATCACCCTGAGATTCTCCGGTCCCTATACCTGTCGATCCGTCTTGCTCTACGGTAAAGACATTAGTGTCGCTGGACCACCACTCCCAATCGATATCGAATCCGTCAATCTGCGATGGATCAACCGTATTCCCCTCAGCATCTCTTAAGAAAGCTTCAAATTCCTGTTGACTTCCGGCTTCAAATTCAACTTCCGGGGGTTCAATGACCACTTCTACGACGCCGTGGTCATTATCAGGGCCGGTTACATCATCGCTGTCACAGCCAAACGTTAATACTAATGCTATGGACAGAAAAATTATGATAGTAGATCTTAATACAAACTTGGATTTCATAATTTACCTCTTATCGTATTATAGAGAAGTATACTCCTCGGTTTTTTATTGTCTGATTATAGGAAACTTGCATAAGTAGTAAGCACTTCCAGTAAGAAAAAAAAAAAAAAAAGAGATGTTACATCATAAACATGTAAACGATTTTTCATTGGGCACATACTTTTGGGTTTTCGATGCATTGTGATAAGTCGGTAAAATTTGCTCGGAAAAGCGGTTAAAGAGAAGGTCATTTACCCGGGTATTACCAAAATAACGCAGGACCATCCAGTGTGGTTTTCGAAGCAGAAGTGCATCCATCTTTTTCTTCATAATGTATATCTTCCAGTGAACTCCGATTCCTCCCAGTTCCACCGGATCTTGCTCACCTGCTTTGATTATCGTTGGATTCGTACTGATGTTCTCTGAATTCTTCATGCTACCCTCTATTTGAATTGAAAATTATATGTTTCAGATTGCTTTCCGGGAGCATAGCCCTATCATTTATTATATAATGGCACTAAATTTTATTCATTAAAAATGTCGCAGAAAAACTGGGTATATTTTTTTAAGATTCCAAATTTGATTCATAAAGTATTTTAAATCAAGTTCTTACATTACGTTTAACATATTTAATGTGAGATATCCGGGTTAGACCTAGAAATCTGCAAGGGCCGGATAGGCGGCACCCGGCTTCAGATTGAGATGATTTTCAAGCATATAGTGTGCCCGGTCTCGTCCCATCTCGGCACCCACATCGAGGCCTGTACGGAAGTGGAATCCGTTATAGACACGGGAATCCAGGCACTCGTCAACCGCATTATCGATTGAATCATACGAGCGATTGGCGGGCATTCCCTCGGGCACACTGCCGGCCTCTCGTGCGTAATTCAGATCCGATCTTCCAAAAACACTCTTCAGCACCTCCGCTCCGCCTGCACAGAGGGTGGAAAGCGCCGCCGGGTAGTCGGGGTGAGGGGCGGTTGTCATCTCAGGCTCCCAGTTTGGGTCGGGTTGCGTTTCCGGGTTACCGTCCAGTTCCGCATTGCGGATCGCCGTGTAGGGACGCCAAAATGTGTATTCATATTTCGCATCGAATACTGATACCAGTCCATCGAAGTTATCGATCGCCAGGAGTGCAAAAAGCCGTGCAGCTTGCCATGGATGGATGTCGTTCTCAATCACATAAGCGCGTGAGAATTCAGGATAAGCGACGGTTGGGTATTCGGCGAACCAGTATCCGATCTGGGTCTGGTCGTCCGTTCGATCTTCACTGGCCTTTCGTCCGAGACGTTTAACTTCCTCAAAGTCCCGGGCATAGGCCTCGCTGTCTACCGCTGGTGGCGGACCCGGCCGAAACTGATCCGGAGAGGTCATAGCCATTGGTTCCGTATTCGGCCATCCGGTACCGATCGGTTCATCAAATGGCGGCGTAATCCGGTAAGAACCCGGTTCATCACGCGGTGTAAATTCACCTGTCGAATTGTAACCTGAATTCTCTCTTTTTTCCAAAATCGCTTCAGCCGCTTTTTTTCCCAGGCTGAGTCCCAGTTCTTTTGCATTGCCTTCCGGTACTTCATCGAGCCAGTTTTGATGCAATACGGCAGCCGCTTCAGAGTGATTTGGAAAAAGCTCCGTCATCACATCACGTGCGGCCTGAGAAGCTGCAGCTACAGGGTGAGCATCTTCATTGGATCCGGTGTAAGCATATTGACTGTAGACCGGAACGATTGCATTGAGCGCGTCGTGCACAGCCAATTGCACCATCGGTACGGCCCGGTTGCTTCGAAGCGTCTGAAACCCATCGACTTCAGCGGCCGTGTTGATTGCCAGTTCGTTCCACTCCACAATGACCCGAACATCCGGTTCACCCGGTTCTTGTTCATATGTCAGTAGAAAAATGAGAGACAGAATGGTAAAGATCGTTCCAAAATAGTAGTAGCGTTTCATCGTGATACCTCCTTTTTTATTAGCGAGAATTATTTTTGTTTATCAGCAACAACCATCACGGTTTCCATCGGGAAAACAATACCGTTGTCATCCTGATGCGGTTCAAGAGATCGATTTAAATCGTCGATCAGTTCATTTCGTATATCCGGTTCCAGTGATTCCATCTCACCTGTAAGCGGAGAGCTGACTGCTTCACGTCTAAGGAACTCTTCCGGTGAGGGAAAACGCATCGAAATAATCTCAATGTGGAGTGATGGGTTTTCAAACCCGGC
>SLGL01000238.1 GCA_007123785.1 Balneolaceae bacterium | reverse complement strand
ACTGAGCTTTTTGCCATCGGTGAAACCACAGCCGAAGAACTGAGCATCGAATCCGGGAAACATGTCCATATTTCCCCAGAACCAAATACAGAAAAGTATTTGCGCTTTGTTGCCCAGACATTAGACAATAATAAAAAAGCCTGAAGCTGTTTTCAATCGATTATGTTGCCACCCAAAACCTGCAAATTTCTGTATTCAATTTTCCCTGCAGCCATTAATAAAAGAATCTTTGAGGTTTTGTTCCGGCAAGAAATCGTTGACTGAATACTATTATCACGTCAACCTAAACCGAAAATATAGCTTTGACACTACATTATGCACTTTTTAATACAAGTCTTACTTTGAAAGAAGTCACCCTGTAATTCTGAAATAAATCTATGACCGAGCATAACTTTCCTGAACTGAAAAACGATCTTTTCCTGAGAGCACTTAAAGGCGAAGAAGTAGATCGCCCTCCTGTATGGATGATGCGGCAGGCCGGTCGCTATCTCCCCCAATACATGGTGCTTCGTCGCAAATATTCATTTTTTGAGAGAGTGGAAACCCCCGAACTTGCCTGCGAAATTACCATCCAGCCCATTGATGAACTGGAACCGGATGCAGCCATTATTTTTTCCGATATCCTTACCGTCCCACAGGCTCTCGGTATCGATGTTCAGATGATCTCTGGTAAAGGTCCAGTAATGGGAAATCCCATCAAAAATGAGGATGATGCTTTTTCAATTCTCTCTGAAGATGTTCCTGAAAAACTTAACCATGTGATGGAAGCGATCACGCTTACACGAAAAGAGTTAAACGGCCGTGTTCCGCTCATCGGTTTTGCCGGTGCACCGTGGACCCTGTTTTGCTATATGATTCAGGGTGAAGGGTCGAAAAATTTTGACAAGGCTAAATCATTCCTCTATCAACATCCTGAAGCTTCACGTCATGTGATGCGTGAGCTCACGTCTGCAACGATCGACTATTTGAACGCACAGGTGGATGCCGGTGCCCAGGCTCTTCAGATTTTCGATTCCTGGGCAGGCCTTCTCAGCCCGGATGATTTTAACGAGTGGGCTCTTCCCTGTCTGATGGAAATTACCGCTGCTGTTAAAAAAGACGTGCCTGTAATTCTATTTGCCAAAGGCTCCTGGTACGCCCTGGAACGTCTTGGTTTCAAAAGCGGAGCGGCTGCACTGGGTGTTGACTGGACCATCGCTCCTGAGTTTGCCCGTGAAAAAACACGAAATGAAATCACTCTTCAGGGTAATTTCGACCCTTCGCACTTACTCGCTCCGATCAAAGAGATTGAGCAAAAAACTAAACGGATGATTGACCGCTTCGGCACCCGCCGTTATATCGCCAATCTTGGCCACGGTATTCTGCCGCACGTTCCTGTAGGCCATGCACGGGCTTTTGTGGATACAGTGAAGAATTATCGGAAAAATTAGAGAACATCAAACCGAACACCTATCTCTGTACTTCAATCGCCCCGATATAAACCCCCTGAATGGTTCTGAGATTGGTTATTGTCTCAAAAGGATTTTCTTCTGACACCACAAAATCGGCCCACTTGCCGGGCTCGAGGGTGCCGATTTCATCATCAATTTGCATGCACTCGGCAGCATAGCGTGTAGCTGAGCGAAGAACTTCAGGTGCAGTCATTCCTGCCTCTTCCATCATCTCCATCTCCATGTGCTCGAAATATCCCTGAAAGCGGGCAGGTGGTCCGCTATCCGTGCCCATTGCAACCCGAATACCTGCATTGTGCAGTGTCATCATATTCTCAGTAGCAAGCGGCAGGGCTTCCCTGAAATAATCCGCTGCAGCTCCGGTATAGCGTTGCTGAACATCCGGGTCTTCAAGCTGTTCGATGACGTCAGGATCAGCTTCGCCCAGGAAAAAGGGATCATCAAAAAAGTCAGGACGTTCGGCATAAACAAATACGGAAACTTCGCGGGTTAGTGTTGGAGTAATACAGATATCGCGCTCCAGCATCAGGTCGATCAGTTCACGGTCTACCTCTTCATCACGCACACTGTGAGCAATCAGGTCTCCGTTATGTTCGAGAATTCCTTTTGCATCCTCCAGTGCCACGATATGTGCGGCAAGTGGCACACCCTGTTCGTGTGAGGCTTCAATCACCGCCGAATAAACCTCCGGCTGCATTTTTTCACGCTGGCCAAGTCCGTCATCTACACGTATTTTGGTCCAGTCGGGATTGTTCTGCATCAGATCGCCAACATCGTCAAAAGCTTCCTCCGGTGTAGATGGATTCAGAACCGGGCCCGACAAAAACAGGCGTGCGAGTCCGTTGGCAGAAAAATCGGCCTGATCGCGTACCGTGAACGCTTCCTGTGGTTCATCACCCAGGCTTACAACCGTAGTCACTCCGTAGCGGGCATAGAGTGCAAGCTGATCCCGTACATTTTCTTCGGAATGAATATCAGGCCCGGTTTCAAGGCCTCTTGCCGTACCCACATGTCCGTGTGCGTTAATCAGTCCGGGTATGACAAATCCTCCATTCAGATCCACCGTTTCAGCTTCTTCGGGAAAATCGGGATCATTCATATCCAGGATATCCACGACACGACCGTTGCTCGTAACCAGTGCAGAGTTCGGCTCCATAGTTTGAGAAACACCGTCCCATATGGTTACATTAGTAAAAATCAAGAGATCTTCCTGATCAGAAGGGGTATCACCACAGGAAATAAACATTAGTAAAAAAACAGTTAATAAAACTGTAAATAAATTTCTTGAATGGATCATGGCACTATTTTTTGATTACAAGATACGTATCATGAAGATGTCACAGGAATGTTTGATATCAAAATGACTCGATAAATAAATCAAAGATTCATCAATATAATTCAGGCTAACGAAAAGATAGCATACAATCCATAATAACCACGGCAGGAGACATTTAACCGTTCAGTGCCTGTTCCACATCGCTGATAATGTCAGCTTTGTGCTCCAGCCCTACCGCGATACGAACCAGTCCCGGAGTAATACCGACCGCCTGCCGCTCCTCTTCCGTTAGTTTGGAATGCGTGGTGGATGCCGGATGTGTGACAATGCT
Source organism: Balneolaceae bacterium (assembly GCA_007123785.1). Taxonomy (GTDB): domain Bacteria; phylum Bacteroidota; class Rhodothermia; order Balneolales; family Balneolaceae; genus Rhodohalobacter. Next base: position 4,977 of record SLGL01000238.1, on the reverse strand, counting down.
TCGGGTGTCTCCCAGGTTTGCCGAGCGGGAAATCATACTGATTTTGTCGATAAATGATTTGGCACCATTCAAACCTCCTTCAACTTCGAAGCAGACCACTCCGCCGCCCCGTTTCATCTGTTTTTTTGCCAGGTCTGACTGCGGATGGTCTTTATGAAACGGATACTTTACAAAGTTAACTTTAGGGTGTTCTCCTAAAAATTCTGCCAGTGCCTCAGCATTATCACAGTGGCGCTCCATCCGAATCGGCAGCGTTTCGAGGCTTTTACTAAAAAGCCAGGCATTGAACGGAGAAAGGGCCGGGCCGGAATGGCGTGAAAAAAAGCTGATTTCTTCCATATATTTTTCTTTTCCCACGATTACACCGCCGATGGCGCGTCCCTGTCCGTCAATAAATTTGGTGGCAGAGTGCTGAACCACATCTGCTCCGTAGTCCATCGGCCTCTGCAGGTAAGGAGTGGCAAAACAGTTATCGACCATATTAATCAGGTTGTGGGCTTCCGCAAACTCACCGGCCCACTCCAGATCGATCAAATCCAGTCCCGGATTTGAGGGAGTTTCCAGAAAAAGCATTTTGGTATTTGGCTGAACCAGCTCTTCCCACCGGTTGGTATCATCCGTATCAGCATAGGTAAACGAAATGCCCCAGCGCGGCAAAATCTGACTCAAGATCTGATGAGAAGAGCCAAACAGCGAACGCGAAGCCAAAACGTGATCTCCCTGACTTAGCAGTGCAGCAAGGCTGCTGAATACGGCCGCCATACCCGAAGCAGTTGCCACACCGGACTCTGCCCCCTCCATTTTGCACATTTTATCTATAAATTCATCTGTGGTCGGATTGGAGTATCGGCTATACACATTGCCTTCAATCTCGTTTGCAAAAAGTGCACGGGCCTGCTCTGCCGAATCAAACCGGAAACTTGAAGTCATGTAGATTGGCGTGGAATGCTCGCGCTCATCCGTGATCGGAGTCTGTGTGCGGATTGCATCCGTTTCAAACTTTTTCTTTTCAGACATTGGGGGGATTCGATTTAAACTGAATATTTTAACTATCGTGAGTACGGAATGATATGACTAAAACAAGGCTGGTGCAAGTTCAGACGTACACGACAGCAATAACCCGGCTGCCGGGTAACGGTACAAGGGGGGAATAATCCAATAGATGCTGATTGATTAAAGTGAGCACAGGTATATCACTCTTTTTTCGCAACTTCTTCTTTTTCAAATTAAAATTCTGAGGAATAATTGTCTTGTCAATGATAAAATATCAGGCAAGTCATCGGACGATTTTATGCGAAAAAAGAACCCATTAAGATATTTGGGATATTCCCGGATCGACTCTTCCGTCGACTTTACCACAAGTTCTCAGATGTCACGGCACTTCACTCAACTATCTCAAAGCTGCTCGTAATCTTTGCCGTTTTTTCCAGTATTTTGGATACAGAGCAGTACTTGGTCAAAGAGAGGTCGATAGCACGGGAGACTTTTTTTTCATCAAGATGTGAGCCTTTCATGATGAAATGCATATGAATGGACTTGAACTCGGAGTAGGTATCCACATTTACCCGGTCACCGGTCACTTCAATCCGGAGTTCATCGGGATTTTGTTTCTGTTTTTTTAATATACCCACTACGTCGATTGCTGAGCAGCCGCCTGCTGCCGCAAGAAGCATCTGCATGGGACGGAACCCGCCGTTGATGCCCCCGATTTTTTCGTTACCGTCCATCTGAAGAGTGATCCCGTCTTCATTAATTGCTTCCATGTGCACGGCATCGTTCAGCCGTTGTATCGATATTTTCATCTTTGAAGTTTGATTGTGATTTGTTTTACTGGAAAATACCGAATTTTATAACGGTTTTCGGAATGAGATTGTCCAGTTTTTTAAACAAACCTCACTCAGGCATCAACAACCGAACCGTTCCATCCTGTTTGTTCAGAAGAAAAAACTGATCATCGGGGCCGGTACCAAAACGCAGATCTGTTCTCGAGGCTGCCTCTCTGCCCTGTTTCCTGTTTTTTTCCTGAATGAGTTCCAGAAATGTTTTGGAATCACCGGAATGGTCACGCAGTAAAATTCTGTGGAACCCCTGATTCCCTCCTTCGGGAAGATTGTCTGCATCAAACCAGAATATTTCTCCGTTCACCATATCACCGAAGAGCACTTTGTTCATAAGCTGCGAAACCGGACCCGACCGATATATATGAACTCCTGTTACTGCCACCCGATTGGCCATGAGCGAATCGTAACGTCCGTATTCAACCACGGGAAATACAACGTCGGGATCACTTCGGGGGTCATCCAAAACAACCTCGGAACGGCTGATGAAACGGTAGCTTCCCTCCCATTCATTCCAGCCGAGGTTTCCTCCTTTAGGCACCAGGCTCACTTTTTCCACGATATTCTGGCCGATATCTGCCATAAACAGGTTTCCATTGGCAGGATCCCAGCCAAACCGCTGCGGGTTGCGCATTCCGTATGCATAAATTTCTCCCAAAGTTCCGTCTTGCCCCACAAAAGGATTGTCTGCTGGAATACCATACTTCCCGTTTTCACTGTTTGAACCGAGCGGATCAATCCGAAGCATTTTTCCGAATGCCGAATTCAAATCGAGCGACAAATTAAGTGGATCTCCGCCGCTTCCGCCATCTGCTGAACCGATATAGAGATACCCGTATTCATCATCACCCGGTTCAGCCAGCGGGTAAAAAGCAAGCTGCCCGGCGTTATGATTGCCAAACGGCTGCTGGAACCGCATAAGTTCACGAGGAGGACTGCCATTATACCGGACAGCCTCAGGATCTTCAGCCCTCCACTCATGCAGCACGGTCTGATGAGTAAAGTTTCCGTCATCCGTACCAAAGTCAATTTTTGTCTCCTCATTAGGAACATCCGTAAATGTGTAAAATCGGCCATATCCCGGCACACCTTCACGGCCAAAATCGGGATGAAATGCCATGCTCTGAAATCCCCTTTCACGACCGCTGTATTCCACTTCAATACCCCATTCGGAATCATTGATATTAACGTACAGTTCCACCTCACTTCCGTCGTAACTGATGCTATAAATCGGCCCGTACATATCGTTCACAAACATCCGTGAAGTACCCGGTTCATCAATCAAAATCATCATTCGGGCAGGTTCTTCATCATAATCCGGAAGAGAGGCAAATTCAGACACATCCACAATCACAAGACCTTCTTCTGCTTTTATCGGTTCGGGGAACGGGTCGTTTGTGGTGTTTTGAGCTGCCAGAGGAAAAGAGATCACAACAAAAAAGAAGGAAAGGAGAAGATGATATATTTTGTCCATAGCATAAATATTTTATCCGGTGTACTCAATAACATCATTTCAGCCCTGAAAAGTTGTAAAAAAATTTGTGATCTGTTCATTGGTAAGGGTCTTTTTCTTTTTTCTGTTATGATGTACCTGTTTTTTGAACGTTCATCATACATAAAATCGGAAATCGTTTCGTCGCTAAATCGTTTAATAGGATATCAAAGGATTAACCGATTGAGAAGATACTCGATTTTCAATTGAGCGATTTTAAAGACTCCAAATCAGGTAACCGCTCCGCCGCAGCTGCTCCCCGCTCCTGCCGTACATCCGTAGCAGTGCTGATTCACCACAATTTCCCGGCTGTTCAGTTTTTCCAGATCCCAGTTTTTAATGTGATCCGGAGCCCCGTGATTGGTTTTGAGTTTTAGCATCTGATTAAAATCACAGTCGTACAGATTGCCGTCCCAACCGATAGAGATGGTATTTCGGCACATTACTCCCATCGCCGCTGATGGATTGAACGATGTGACCAGCTTTTCCATGTACTCCTCCAGATTACCGCTCATCATCAAAAAGTTGAGGTATCGGCTGATTGGCAGATTGGTGATAGTAAAGAGGTCATTGAACAGGATTTTGTGATCATCCCAAAGCCTTTTTTTATAATCCTTTTTGAGCGATTCCTGATCAGGTGGCAGGAATGCACCCACAGGATTATAAACCAGATTTAAAACCAGACCGGTTCCCTTTTTCCCGTAGCCAATATCATTTAACAATTTCAAAACCTTCATCGATTTATCATACGTTCCTTCACCCCGCTGAGCATCGGTTCTGCGTCTGCTGTAGAACGGAAGTGAACAGGTAATTTCCACACTGCGATCCGCCAAAAACTGAGGTAGATCTTCAAATTTTCTGGTATCCAGAATGGTGAGATTAGATCGTACGATGATATGCTTTTTCAGCTTGGAAACTTCATCTACAAACCATCGAAAATGCGGGTTCATCTCCGGAGCTCCCCCGGTCAGGTCCACCGTAGTAATTTCACTGTGATCCAACGCACGAAGGCAATGCTCCAGGGTTTCACGGCTCATGATCTCCTTCCGGTCCGGCCCGGCATCCACGTGGCAGTGTTTGCAGGTCATGTTGCACATATAACCGACGTTAATCTGAAAAATCTCGATACCGGTCGGTTTCAGCGGATACAGGCCGATTTCGTTCAGTTTTTTCTCAAACTTGTCCAGGTTTTTCACCCTGTCATTCTGGTTGTTGATTACATCGAGCTGTTTTTTCGGGTTGGAAAGGGAGTGGCTTTGAGCTATGAGAGATTTCATTTTTCGGGAATTCTTGATTGAGATTTAAAAAATCTCGGTGAAAGGGCAGATTACATCGTCAGTTTGTCAACTTTATTCATCATCTGTACGCCGTGAACCAGAGACGAACCTCCGCGGATAGCAGTAGCCACGTGAACAGCTTCCATCATCTGCTCCTCGGAATATCCTTTTTCCAGGCTTTCCTCGGTGTAGGCATCGATGCAGTACGGGCACTGGACGGTGTGGGCAACAGCAAGTGCAATGAGTGCTTTTTCTTTGGATGAAAGGGCACTGTCCTTAAAAACCGTTCCGTAATAATCGAAAAATTTGTCGGCCAGTTCTTTCTGAAATTCGCCCACGTCGCCAAACTTTTTCAGGTCGTCGGGATTGT
>SLGL01000002.1 GCA_007123785.1 Balneolaceae bacterium | reverse complement strand
TTTGGTGGTATCGGTTTTCATCGTTTTTCCATAGCAAAAGTACTTGATTTACAATTGATCCCGTCTTGTATTGGCTTGGTAGATAAAAATTCTATGCATATGCTAAAGAAATATCGTTCTCCTGATCATGTATAAATCTAATTTTGATCTCCGGGTACTGCTTATATCAGACCCGGAGACTTTTTCTGTAAATTTGTGATGATTAATTCCTGAGATTCTGATTATAATATTCAGCAATACTTTTGATCAGAACTACTCCCGAATCAAGGTTTTCCTGTTTCGTGTAAAATGCACCGGCACCTTCACACAAAATCGCAGTGATGCCAAACTGTTCATGCGGGCCATCAGACCAGCTAACCGGGCCGTAGCGTGGCGGCCCTTCTCTTACTGCAAGTGGTTTAATCAGGCCGTCTTCATCGAGCGTTTCCATAATTTCTTTAAACTCTTCCCAAGACCCAACTTGCGTACCCATTTCGGGACCGGTTTTTAAAAGCGGCTCTACAATTCCACCCCATGTATGCATTGCCCAGATAGTCGTAACGGGAGTTTCAGATTCCATCATCTCCTCCAGGTCTTTTTGCCAAAGATAAGCTTCATGAGTCTGCTCTTCGCGATTTGCCCCCTCAGCTCGGTATGAACGGTTCATATCCACTCCGTCTTCATTCACTCTGTACCAGCCGTGCGTTGGCGCATCCGGACTCATGAAAAAGATAAAGTGAGAAATATTTTTTTGCCTGTATTCCCGGGCTTCATCGCTCAAAATCCAATCGACCATTCCCACCATCCTCCACTGGGAGTTGTGCTCACCGGGGTGCTGATTTGCAAAATAGTGAGCCCAGCGATCTTCGGGTGCCACTTCACTATCGCCCTTTTTGATGGTTAACCGGTAGAGGGGCCTGCCCTGGCTCGATTCACCAATGGTGTATAAGGTCGCATCGGGATGACTGGCCCATTCCTCCTTCATAGATACTGCGTCCTCAAAAGACATCGGCACCTGAGTTCCAACAAATACCTGGTCTTGCTCAAATGGATCAAATTCGAGTATATCGTATTGGGGAGATTCATTCCGGCCATATTCCCAGTGAACCGGCTGCCAGTTTTGTGCATCGTATGACCATGACTGAGCGTATTCGTTAAATGACATTGAGGGGCCGCCATCAAATTCGACTTCCAATGTCAGGTTGTTGCCTTTTGCGTTTTGGGTGATCTCGAAATTCAGTTTGTTAGGCCATTGCGGATTTCCAGGTGCATGATCGAGTGTAATTTTGAAATGGTTGGTATCTATCTCGGCTATCTGAGCACCCTGAGATCCAAGCGGGCCATCGAACCGAAAATCTTCTACCGACAGTGGCACAATCTCTTCTTGTACATTGTCGCAGTAGGTGAACATGATCAAAAGTGGAAGTACCGCTAACAGATTCCAATACTTGTTTATTCGCATATATAACTGATTTTACTATTTTTATTTTAATTCAGATATTTGAAATGATTAGTTCGTATCCGATCTTCGCGAAGATATAGCAAACTATCCACTATAAAAGAAGCCGGTTAATATGTATTGATATAATTCATAAATCCAATCTAAACGGGTTCTTAAGATCAACCATGCAGATTATATAAATCCCGATAATCAAATCTGAATTTTCAAATAACGAAATTCAAGAAAATTTGCTTCCTATCACGGTTTTTCACCGGGACTCGTAAGTAAATGACATAAGCCATAAGGATAATAAAAAAACACTTCCCATGATTGAAGAGTTATCCATTTAACTGAAGAATTCAAAACCCAAAAAACCACTATACCTGAGTTCGTTTTTTAATTCATAAATTTAAAAGTCTCCTTTTAAAAAGGGGGTAAGTTCACTTTCAAAAGAAAACGTTGTCTTTCGAAACAACAGCCTCTATCTTTGAACGATATGGCAAAAAACAAACTCACAACTTCGGAAATATCGATTCTCAGAGAATTGATTTATCCTGAAACGTTTCTGCACATACAGGAAGAGACCGGCCTCTCCTACGGTGCTATCCGGGACGATCTGATTAATTTGATCAGCCACGGTTTTATTGAAGTGTATGATGCGGATGCGACCACATCGATATCACCGTTCTATGATTCCGATCAGATTGAAAATTTTTCTTTCAAGGCTACCAAACGCGGACTAAAACAGATCCAGAATCATGCAATTTGAAAGTGAAATTAATGGTAAGATGCTTTCTGTATCCATAAAACCGGATACTTCAACCGCTCGTGTGAATGATCTGGAGATGCCCTACCAGCTCATCCGCCAGGATAACGGGCGTCTTCTCTTTCGAACGGGAACTAAAATCTACAAAATTGATAACATCACCATAGAGAATCAGCAGGTTTCGTTTACCATCAACGGAGCGCATGTTGAATCCACTGTAAAAGATGAACAGGAACTGCTGCTTGAAAAGCTCGGTTTTGCCTCATCAGCAAAACACTCGGCCGGAAATATTTTAGCCCCCATGCCCGGAAAAATTCTTGACATTCTGATAACGGCCGGAGATGAGATTTCTGCCGGCCAGCCGTTATTGATTTTGGAAGCCATGAAAATGGAAAATGAAATTAAGGCAGTTTCAGACGGAATCATCGGTGCCCTGCATGTAAAAAAGGGCGATAATGTTGAAAAAAATCAAACACTTTTAGAAATTAACCCTCGTGGATAAATTTATCATCAAAGGACCCACACCTTTAAAAGGTATCATCCCTGTCAGCGGATCAAAAAACGCAGCACTGCCTCTTATGGCCGCTTCCCTTCTGGGCGACAGCCCCTCAACTATTCACCTGGTGCCCAGGCTCAAAGATATTTACACCTTCAACAATGTAATTCGCGTAACCGGCACAAAAGTGGATTTTGATGAAGAAGCGAATACACTGACCATCGACCCCAAACATTTGGGATACCTGGAAGCACCCTACGATCTGGTACGTAAAATGCGCGCTTCCTTTTACATGCTTGGTACGTTGATTGGTCATTCAGGACAGGCAAAAGTATCTCTGCCCGGCGGCTGTGCGTGGGGGCCTCGCCCTGTGGATTTGCACCTGAAAGGCTTTGAGGAGATGGGGATCAATATCGAACTGGATCAGGGCTATGTTCACGCATCCACTCAAAACCACTCGGTTGAAGGCGGCGAATTTACACTCAAACCCAGCAGCGTCGGAGCCACCATAAACCTGGTGCTCGGTGCGGTGAAACGAGCCAAAAAATTCACCATTCATAACGCTGCAAGGGAACCCGATGTGGTTCTGCTCTGCAAAATGCTTCAACAGATGGGTGCCGATATTGAAGGAATCGGAACATCTACACTCATCATCAGAAAAGTGGACAAACTGAGTGGGGTAGATTTTTCCAACGATCCCGACCGGATAGAAACAGGCACGTTTATGATCGCTGCAGCCATGCTTCCCAAATCGGACATTACACTTACCGGCTGCAAGCCCAAAGACCTGGGACGTTTCCCGAATGCTTTCAAAAAGCTTGGAGTAGATTTTTCGGTCGACGGATCCAACATTCATATCAAATCGAACAATACGATCCATCCCGTTTCTATCAGAACAGAGATTTATCCCGGCTTCCCCACCGATTTACAGGCTCAGTGGGCTACGCTGATGACGCAGGCTAACGGAACCAGCACTGTGACAGATACCGTCTATTTCGACCGGTTCAGCTATGTTCCTGAACTGAACAGGCTGGGTGCCAAAATGAAAGTAGAAAAAAATAAAGTGACCATCCACGGCAAAACACCACTTGACGGTGCATCGGTTATGAGCACCGATCTGCGAGCCAGTGTAAGCCTGGTGATGGCGGCAATGGCTGCGGGGGGCACATCCGAAATTTTACGTATCTACCATCTCGACCGCGGCTATGAAAATCTCGAAGAAAAACTGAACAATGCCGGTGCATCCATCAAACGAGTACCCCAGGAAATACCGGCCTGAAAATCAGATTATTTTTAACTCATTCAATATTTAATAATTAGATAAGTTTACACTATATTAACGTAATATAAATATTTGTGTGAAGCTGACCAATTACATGGCTTTGAAGACCAATAAATTCCGGAATTTAGACATTTTAGCAAACCATTTCTTATTCATCCTGTGGGCGGTCTTTCGCCACAGGAAACTCTCAGGCATTTCTAAGGAAGACGGCTTTCACACAGCCCAACCTTTGTTTAACAAGAATTATAACTATGTGGCAAACCGTGCTGCTCTGAATGATGATAACTACCGGATAAGTTCTTTTACCTGTTGCAGGATTGAGCAGTTCTTTTTAGTTGTAGAGAATGAGCTGCGCGAATTGCTTATGAAATTTCATTTCTTGCATGAAGAATCAAATCATCATCCATTCCTCGGGCAAACAGACCCGTGTAGCACTTTTAGAAAACGGAGAATTAGCACAGTTATTCATCGAATCAGAGGATAACCAGCGCACCGTAGGAGATATATACCTCGCAAGGGTTCATAAAGTAATGAGCGGCATACGTGCCGCCTTTATCGATGTTGGCATGGAAAAAGATGCCTTCCTCCACTTTTCAGATGCCGGAGACCATCTCGGCCCTTACCTTATGATGCTCAACGGTGAAAAAAGCATCCCCAACTCTGCCAAAGAAGATCTGAAAAAGTTCGACAAGCTTTCGAACAACGATAAGCAGATCCTTGCTGGAAAAATGCTCAAAAATAATCAGAACCTGCTGGTTCAGGTTGTGAAAGAACCAATCGGATCAAAAGGTCCGCGTGTATCGACCGATATTACTATCGCTGGTCGTTTTCTCGTTCTGATTCCGATGGGCCAGTATATCGCAATTTCGAAAAAAATTACCAACAACCGTGAACGAAGACGGTTAAAAGGCACCGTTGGCTCCATGCTTCCCGAAGGCTTTGGTGTTATCATCCGTACGGTGGCACAAAAACAGGACAAAGAGGCCATCGAAGAAGATATGCGCACAGTTCTGAAAAAATGGGAACGCATCCTCAATAAGCTGGAAACGTCTAAAGCTCCTGCCCTGCTATACAAAGACCTCGATATTACCGAGAGCCTTATCCGTGACCTCTTCGCAAAACAGTATGACAGAGTGCTGATTGACGACTACCAGCTTTACAAATCGGTAAAAAGCTATGTTTCTCAGATTGCCCCTAAAATGCTGCCTGCAGTTCAGCTTTATAAAGGCCGAGACCATATTTTCGACCACGTAAACATCGGCCAGGATGTGAACTCCATCTTCAGCCCGCGTGTGCGTATGCAATCGGGCGGATACCTGATTTTTGAACAGACCGAGGCGATGTATGTGGTGGATGTAAACTCAGGGCCTTATGCTGCTAAAGAGAAACAGGAAGACAACTCTTTGAAAACCAATCTCGAGGCCGCACGGGAAATAGCAAAGCAGCTTCGATTAAGAGATATAGGCGGGATTATCGTAGTGGATTTCATCGATCTGCGCGACAACAAAAACCGCAAGAAAATTTATGATGAACTCAAAAAAGAGTTCAAGAAAGATCAGGCCAAAACCAACGTTATAGGGATGAGTGATTTCGGGCTGGTTCAGATTACCCGCCAGCGAATACGTCCGAGTGTAGTAAATTCGGTTTCGAAAGTGTGCCCGATGTGTGGTGGTTCAGGAAATGTGGTCAGTCAGGATACCATCGTTACTGATGTGGAAAGCTGGATCAGCAAATTCAAATATTCCACTGACTACCGCGCTGTTGACATCTATGTAAACCCATACCTGCGTTCGTTCCTCTGCAAAGGGTTTTTCAGCCAGCGCTGGAGATGGATGTTAAAGTACAAAATCAGAATTTCATTTATTGCTGATGAAACCACATCACTGAATGAATTTAAAGCCACACTGGCTGGTTCCGATCTCGAAATTACCGATGTTGTTCTGCAAGGGCAGTCACTTGAAGATATCCTGGAAGCACATCAGGAAAAGATGAGCGGGTTTGAACTGGAAGAGAAAGGAGCAGAAACCCTTGATTACTACACCAGCAATGATCAGAATGGGAATCAAAAAAAATCATCTAACGGAAAATCGAAAAAGCCCAGGCGCCCGCAACGACAAAATCAGGGATAAAGTAAACGAATTTATTTAAGAGAAAGCGACATGACAAACTTGAAAAATCTGCACGCAACAACGGTAGTGGGCGTTAACCATAATGGAAAAGTTGCTATTGGAGGAGACGGGCAGGCCACAATTGATAAAACCGTGATGAAATCAACCGTGCGGAAAGTTCGAAAATTGCAGGATGGAAAAATCCTGGCCGGTTTTGCAGGCTCTACCGCTGACGCATTCACTCTGTTTGAAAAATTTGAAGAAAAACTGAACAGTTACAACGGGAATTTGCAGCGAGCAGCCGTAGAGCTGGCCAAAGAATGGAGAAAAGACAAGTTTTTGCAAAAACTGGAAGCATTACTTGTTGTGATGGACAAAGATCAGTCCCTGCTGATTTCCGGCCAGGGCGATGTGATAGAGCCGGACGATCATATTCTCGCTATTGGGAGCGGAGGCTCCTATGCTCTTGCAGCAGCTCGTGCACTCAAAGAGAACGCTCCCGAGCTTTCTGCTAAAGAAATTGTAGAAAAATCACTAAACATTGCCGGTGATATCTGTATTTACACGAATAAAAATCTGACCATTTTAGAAATTGAGTAGTACCATGAAATTATTAAAACAACAAAATCTAACTCCAAGACAGATCGTTGCTGAGCTCGATAAGTATATTATCGGGCAGAAGGAAGCCAAACGTTCAGTCTCTATAGCACTGAGAAACCGCTGGAGGCGCCTGAAAGCCGATCCTGAAATCCGGGAAGAGATCATTCCAAATAATATTCTGATGATTGGGCCAACCGGAGTTGGAAAAACCGAAATTGCACGCAGACTTGCAAAACTGGCAGGGGCACCGTTCATCAAAGTAGAAGCTTCTAAATTTACCGAAGTAGGCTATGTAGGCCGTGATGTGGAATCCATGATCCGTGATCTAACCGACCTTGCCGTTAACATGGTAAAGATGGAAATGCAAGAACGGGTAAAAGAGAAAGCGGCTGAAATCGTTGAAGAAAAAATTCTGGATATATTAATACCGCCAGTCCGTTCAAAAAGTCCGAATAAGAGCAATAGTTCATCCACCAGCCCGGAAGTTGGGTTTAACCCCGAAAAAGCTTCCGACCAGGAACTGAACGAACGCACCCGTGAGCGATTCCGTGAAAAGCTGAAGAACGGCGAACTGGAAGACCGGAAAATAGAAATTGAAGTAAACAGCAAAAAAACGCCGATGATGCAGGTTTTTGGCCCTCAGGGAATGGAAGAGATGGGTGTAAACCTGCAGGATATGCTCGGAAATCTTGCCCGCGGCGGAAAAAAAACCAAACGCACCTTGCCTATCAGTGAGGCACGAGAAGTGATGATTGAGCTGGAGTCTGAAAAACTGATTGATCACGAAGCTGCCGTTCAGGAAGCATTAGAAAGAGTTCAGAACCAGGGAATTGTATTCATTGATGAAATTGACAAAGTAGCCAGTGATTCTTCTGGAAATAAAAGCGGAAATGCCGATGTTAGCAGACAGGGTGTTCAGCGCGATCTTCTCCCTATTGTTGAGGGAAGCACGGTTAATACGAAACACGGCATAGTAAAAACTGATCATATTTTATTCATCGGTTCCGGTGCGTTTCATGTTTCCAAACCTTCGGACCTGATCCCCGAATTACAGGGACGCTTTCCTATTCGTGTGGAGCTCGATTCACTTACTGAAAAAGATTTTATCGAAATATTGACCATACCGAAAAATGCACTTACAAAGCAGTATCAGGCAATGCTTGCCTCAGAAGGCGTTACGGTTACCTTTTCTGACGGTGCTGTGCGCGAAATTGCCAAAATCGCTGCTGAAGTAAACGATCAAGTAGAAAACATCGGTGCAAGGAGGCTTCATACAATTTTATCATCACTACTTGAAGAATTGCTGTTTGCTGTTCCCGATGATATCGGCAGCGGACATATTGATGTGGATGAAGCATATGTTCATAAACAACTTGATGGACTTGTAAAAAATAAAGATCTTAGTCATTATATTTT
>SLGL01000478.1 GCA_007123785.1 Balneolaceae bacterium | reverse complement strand
CCTGTTTTTTTGGGGTATTTAAACTTTTGTTATTATTTGCCTTGAATGCCGTAAAAAAGCCGGATCACTTCTTGGATTACTATTTTATTGATGAATTCAGAGTTTAAAAAATCCAGGTTTTCAAAATTTTTTAAAAAAATAATAGGGTACTGCTGATTTGAAACGACAGTTATACAGAACGTTTAATTGTCGAGTAATATATGTCCGATAGCAAACAGCTAAACCGAATACACCGTTATTTAACTGGTGAATGCAGTGCCGGAGAAAAAAAGCTAATAGAAAGCTGGATAGAAAAAACCCCGGTAAATCGAAGAAAATTTGAAGCTTTTAAAAAAATCTGGGAAGTAGATCCCAGGCAGGAAGTTGAAACAGATCTGAGAAAAGCCTGGGATCAGCTTGAAGAACAGATGTATCAAGTTGATATGAAACGCAGCAGGGGAAGGGTTCAGGAACTGCAATATCCATCGGGACAAAACAAGAGAAGGTCCTCATCTGCAATCTGGTTTCGTATTGCAGCAATTCTTGTTGTCGGTATTTTATTTTCTGTATATGCTATAACCTTTATCTCCGATCTTCAGGGAGAAGAACAGACTATTACAGAATCCGAGAGTGTGATGCAGGAGGTAAAAACAGATCGGGCCAACCAGTCTGAAATGACATTTACAGATGGAACGGTGGTGCGGTTAAATGCAGCCAGCCTGATTCGGTTTCCCCGGCAGTTCGATTCGGATGTTCGAAATTTATACCTGGAAGGAGAAGCCTGGTTCGATGTACGCCATAATCCGGATGTGGAATTTATAGTTGAAACTCCGGAAGCTACGATAAGGGTTTTGGGGACCGAGTTTAATGTGAGGGCTTATTCCAATGAAGAGCAAGTGGAAGTTGTAGTTGCTGATGGTGTAGTAGCCCTGCATTCTGCTTCTGTTGTTACGAATGAAGAAAATTCAGAAGTACTTCTTACCAAAGGTGAAATGAGCAGGGTGAAGCCGGGTCATGTACCCACTCCCGCTCAGCAGGTAGATATCGATAGCTATTTCTCCTGGCTTCAGCGGAAATTTATTTTTGATGAACAGCCATTTGGGCGGGTTCTGAGAGAATGGGAGCGACGATTTGATGTGGATTTCAATGTGGATAATCAATCGTTGTTAGCCACACCATTTACCGGAGAATTTCGCTATGAAACATTTGATGAGATGTTACGGCTGACATCGATCACGCTTGATTTTAATTATAGTCGCAATAACAATACAATCACAATCAATAAATAAAGGAGAACCAATGATGAAAGTTGTTTACGGTGGAGGAATGGTGGTGCTGTTTACAATGGTGATGGGGATCGGTTTGTTGTTTGGCCAGAATAAGGAAACGGCCGGCGGACATACCAATCTCCCAGCGGAATTGTTTTCAAATACGATCATTTCTCAAACAATGGCGGAAAGCCAAACAGTATTTTCATTTGAATTTGAGCATACATCGCTCAATGATGCACTCCAGGAGATTGCCGGATATGGTAACTGGAAGATCCTGGCCAACAGTGAACTTATTCCGGATAGCCATAAAGTGAGCGGGAAGCTACAGGAGGTAAATCTGTTTGAGGCATTTGATCACGTACTTGAACATACAGGACTCGATTTCATTTTTTCCGGTAACGGGTATGTAATTATCGTTCCACAAGGAACCGAAGAGCTGCAATCCGATACTATTAGAGGAACGGTTACAGATGATCAAACAGGTGAACCTTTACCGGGTGTGAACATTGTGGTTGAAGGTACAACTATCGGGACTACCACAAACATGGACGGTGAATATGAACTGGAGGTTCCAAGCCTTGAAGAGAGATTGATTTTCTCATTCGTAGGATATGTAAGGCAGGTCGTTGATATAGCGAACCGAATTGAGGTGAACGCTGAGTTATCAGCCGATGTCCAGCTTATGGATGATATCGTGGTTGTAGGTTATGGAATTCAGGAAAGAGCCAATCTTTCCGGATCACTTGAAACAATTTCCGGTGATCTACTTGCCAGCAGGCCTGCTGCACAAACCGGTCAGCTTTTACAGGGTCATTCTCCAAGTATGCTTGTATCCATGAACATGCGTGGCGGAGAACCTGGTGGTGATCAGAATTTTCAATTACGCGGAGTGGGATCTATCACAGGTGACTCATCACCTCTCGTCTTGGTTGATGGAATTGAAATGGATATGAATCTGGTGGAACCTTCTTCTATAGAGAATATAACAATATTGAAGGATGCCTCTGCTTCAGCGGTGTACGGTTCAAGAGCTGCTTTTGGTGTGATTCTGATTCAAACCAAGCAGGGAGGAGATCGGCCCGCACGGATTACATATAGTAATATCACTTCAGCCAATATCCCCTACTACGTGCCTGATATGCACGATTCCTACACATACGCGACGGTATTTAACCAGGCACGTACCAACGCAGGGTTGGGCCCAATATTTGGCCCGGCACAGGTGGATAGAATCAGAGGATATATTGACGGGACCTATACAGACCCTTATGATCCTGAACAGCCGCCCTTTAATCACTGGCGGGGACGATGGGATGGAAATGCAAATGTGAACTGGCCACAGGAATTTTTTGCCGATTATTCCATTCAGCAAAAACATACTCTCAGTATCGACGGAGGGGACGAAAATACCCAATATTATGTGAATATGGGGTATCAGGACCAGCCGGGTATCTTGTCCTGGGGAAATGATCAATACCAGAGATACAACCTTTTAGGGAATGTTTCAAAGCGAGTTAGCGATTGGGCAAGGTTTGACTTCAGCGGAAGATATACCCAAACAGAGACCGACCGGCCAAACGGAGGTGTTTGGGGTGACCGAAGCGGTTACTGGATGCATATCAACATTTTGTGGCCAACCATGCCGATGTATAATATAGACGGATCTCTCCATAACCCAATCCAGGTAGCACTTATGGATGGCGGAAGAATTGTAACCAACAATAGTAATACAAGATTTTCAGTTGGTACGGAGCTGGAACCAATCACCGGCTGGACCACAAATATCAGCTATAATTATACCAATCGTTCAGGTACAACTACCAACCTTATGCACCCTGTTCAAACTACGATCGCTGATGGATCGACCGGTAATATCGGTTTTGCACAGACCGGTCTCTATGAACAGATTCGAACAGGATACTACTCAGTATTCACAGCTTATACTCAATTTCAGAGAAACATTCGTCAGCACTATTTTTCAGTGATGGCTGGGTTTGAGCAGGATTACGATTTTAACAGATGGGTTACCGGGGAAGGTTATGATCTGGCTTCGCTGGATGCTCCTTCTATAAGCACCGCTCTTGGAACAAAAGAAGTAGATGATGTGATTAACCACTGGGCTACGCAGGGGATTTTCGGCCGCCTGAACTATAACTATGATGAAAGATACATCTTTGAAGCAAGCGCCCGTTATGACGGATCATCCAGGTTTGAGGAAGGACAGCGATGGGGACTTTTCCCGTCTGCTTCTGTGGCCTATAATATTTCCAGGGAAGAGTTCTGGGAGCCTTTCGAGCCGTACGTTCAGATGCTGAGATTCAGGGCTTCATACGGATCACTGGGGAATCAGTCACTTCGTCCGCCGCAAATGTTCCAGTCAGGACAATCTCTTAGAGAGGTATTTGATCCAAATGCTGCGAACTATCTCTACCTGGAAGAGATTCCCATTCATCAGAGATTAAACCGAATGATTGACGGCACACGGCCCAACTTTGCCGATATGCCGGCCATTCGATCTGAATTCCTGACCTGGGAGACAGTAAGAACTGCAAACATTGGTTTTGAAATGGCTACTTTATCTGACCGTTTGCTGCTGGAATTTGATTGGTATCATCGGGTGACAGATAACATGATGGGGCCATCACAAGAGTTTCCTTCTGTTTTGGGGACAAGTGCTCCAAGAACGAACAATGCTAAACTTGAAACCAAAGGTTATGAACTGTCTGTTGCATGGCGGGATGTAGTAGGTGAAGTTTTCTATAATGCCAGGTTTGGGCTTGGAGACAACCAAACAACGATTCTGGAGTACATAAACGAAACCGGAAACGTACACACCTGGTATGCAGGGAAAAAATATGGCGATGTCTGGGGGTTGACAACCGACGGACTCATCCAGTCAGAAAATGAATCGATGCCAGACCAGTCCTATTATCATTCAAACTGGGGACCGGGTGACGTTAAATACGTAGATCTCACCGGTGACGGCAGAGTTCATCCCGGAGATCAAACACTGGATGATCATGGCGATCTTTCAGTTATTGCA
Source organism: Balneolaceae bacterium (assembly GCA_007123785.1). Taxonomy (GTDB): domain Bacteria; phylum Bacteroidota; class Rhodothermia; order Balneolales; family Balneolaceae; genus Rhodohalobacter. Next base: position 3,806 of record SLGL01000478.1, on the reverse strand, counting down.
AATACCACTCCCAGGTATCAGGTAAGTTTTTCCGGGGATGTCAGATGGAGAAACTGGGATTTTCACATGTTTTGGCAGGGAATTGGCAGTCATCCGTTTATACCGTCCTCGGGTTCGGAGTTTTACTGGGGTAAACTTCATGCTCCCAACTCCGCAATCCTGGTTCGAAACTCGCATCACCTCGACTATTGGAGACCTGCCGATGAAACCAACTCTCTGGGTCCCAATACCGATGCTTATATGCCTAAACCCTACTTCTCTTCTGAACGGAATAAAAACATTCAGACTCAGACCAGATTTGTTGATAATGCAAGGTATTTACGCCTGAAAAACGTTCAGGTAGGATATTCTCTGCCGCTCTCAATTACACAGAGAACTCCTATCCACGCAATGAGGATCTATTTTTCCGGTGAAAACCTGATGACATTTCAGTCTCTGCCAAAGGCATTTGAACCTGAAAACATGATCGCTTCGGGCACACTGATGCGGACTTATCCAATCACGAGGATGTTGTCGTTGGGTGTGAACGTAAGTTTCTAAAAAATTTAACAGCAAAATTTCAGATTCATGAATAAAAAAATAATAATAACCGCGTTAGTTGGATTTTTTATGACGTTTTCTGCATGTCAGGATTGGCTTACAACCGAGCCGCTGGATCAGATTACGGAAGCATCTTTTTTCAATACACCCAATGATTTTACGGTGTATGTAAACAGATTCCATCCCCATACAGGAGGTACCTATTCCTGGGGGGATGCGCACACGGATATTCTGGTTTACAGTAATAACCCTCCAAGCCGGCTGGCCGGAGAAATTACAATAAATGATGGCCCGGGATACGGTTATGCGGATATAAGACGCGTAAACTATCTCCTGAAGAAGATTGATGAATGGGAAGGTGATTTTTCAGCTATTCAGCAGGCAGCCGGAGAAGCATACTATTTCAGAGCCTATTTTTATTGGAATTTGCTCAGGAATTTTGGGGATGTTCACTGGATCGATTCTGTGTTAAACATGGATTCACCAGAGCTGTTTTCAACACGCGACCCAAGAAATGTTGTGGTTGATAATATCATTGCAGACCTCGATACAGCTGCCATGTATCTGAAGGCAGACAGAGGAAACGGTTATTCACGCCTGAACAGGTGGTTTGCCCTTCTGCTTCAGTCGAGGGTGGCTCTGTATGAAGGAACCTGGCAAAAATACCACGACGGAACTGCGTTTGGTGTTCAAAATGCCGACCCTGAAAAATACCTGAATATTGCGGCTCAAGCTGCCAAAGAGATCATAGACTCAGGTCTTTATTCACTCCATTCCACCGGTGATCCTGAAAATGACTACTACAATACCTTCAACTGGAGGGATTTTACAGATAATCCAGAAGCGATGAGGTGGACCAAGATGGACCTCACTCAGGATATCAATGCCGGCAGAAAACTCTTTTACCTGGCGTATCCCGAGCATAAAGGGTTCACAAAAACCCTGATTGACCAGTACCTTGATATTGAAGGGCAGCCGATTGCCGTGAGCTCTCTCTACCAGGGCGATGCCACAATTGAGAATGAAGTACAAAACCGGGATCCGAGGCTGGATCAGTCCATTTTTACTCAGAACAATCCCCTGTACGTCTATGACGACGGTACCGTGGATTATTATACTGTAACTTTTGGCCGTTTCTTCCAGGATGTTTCGCATTCTAATGCAACCGGATATCATGTCCGTAAACAGTATTATGAATATCGGCGGTACCATCATACACAACACGAAGAAACCCCTACTCTCAATGACAGATATGCTGAAGTATTGCTAAACTATGCCGAGGCCAAAACTGAATTGGGAACATTAACCCAGGAGGACCTGGACATTTCTATCAATCTGCTTCGTGACAGAGTGGCAATGCCCCACTTGGTACTTGGAAATATTACTCACGATCCAAACTGGGCATATCCTGATCTGTCTCCGATTATTAATGAAGTAAGGCGGGAAAGACTGGTTGAACTTGCAGGTGAAAATTTCCGGATGGATGACCTTTTCCGCTGGGCTGCTATGAGCTATCTGACAGGTACACGTGCAATCGGTGCACGCGCCGATCAGTTTCATCACGATCCGGGGCTGCCCTTAACCAATGATGGACATCTGGATGTTTTCCAGAATCTCTATCCGGGCGGATACCAGTTCAATGTAGATCGTGATTATCTTTGGCCTATTCCTGAAAGTCAAATCAGGCTGAACCCTGATATTGGCCAAAATCCGGGATGGTAAAACCGATGTGTGAACAGAGTTAAATCCACACAGTAATTTTTACAGCGGTTGACAAATATTGTTGAGCATACAGGTGTTCCTGGTACTGCTCTCAGGGTTTGTCAACCGTTGCCATTTTATCTTTACCTTGCTGAGGAAAAAATCTCTTGGTGAGAAATCCGGGTTGGTGCGCCAATTTTATATATTTTATTTTTGAAAACTGGTTGTATCAGCCATGCGAATCACACAGAACTACTAAAGAAAAATGAAAAACGCTTTTTGTGCTCTTATATCTCTCCTTTTGGTGGGTCTTCTTACATCCTGTCAGCAACATTCGGAAAGAGATATCTACACCGGTGCTTATGTAGCCCATGTGCAGCTGGATTCCACCACGCTTATTGCAACCGAAGTGATGAATGGCCTGGAATCCCCATGGGATATAAGTGTTGATCCGGAAGGCTGGATTTGGGTAACCGAATTGGATGGAGTTGTTTCAAGGGTAAATCCGGAAAGTGGCGAAGTAATGAAATTGCTGCAACTGAGAGATATTAACAGATCGAGGGGTCGGGGACTCTGGACCAAAGTATTGCATCCCGATTTTGATCAGCATCCTTATCTGTTTCTGTTTTATTCATTTGCCGAACAGGAGTTGGGTTCACGGATTGTTCGATATACATTTACCGGTGATACACTAACAGAACGGAAATTGATTCTGGATGACCTGCCCGGTGGCAGGGGACATAACGGATCGAGAATGATGATAGGGCCAGATAACAAATTATGGATGGGAACAGGAGATTCACGCCGAGGGGATTTGGCCCAGAATCCGGCAACATACCACGGAAAAGTACTTAGAATGAATCTTGACGGATCGATTCCCGATGATAATCCATTTCCCGGTAGTCGGGTATGGTCAACAGGCCACAGAAATATACAAGGGATTACCCATGGAAAGGGCCATATTTATACATCTGAACATGGTGCCGCCGCACATGATGAAGTGAATCTGATTAAAAAAGGGCGTAATTACGGCTGGCCGGATGTTCAGGGATTCTGTGACTCTGATACGGAGAGGCAATACTGCAGAGATTCATTAATTGTTGAACCTCTTGTTGCCTTTGATCCGGCTGTTCCGCCGGCAGGTATGGAATATTATGACTTCGATGCGATACCTGAGTGGAAAAACAGCCTGTTGATGTCCACACTTCGTGTGCAAACATTGCGGGTATTGCACTTGGATGATTCCGGAGAACAGATTGAAAACATTCAGATTTTCTTTCAACAACATTTCGGGCGGCTTCGAGATGTTGCTGTTGACCAGCAGGGGAGGATTTTTCTTCTCACCAGTAATACAGATTGGTACAGAGAGTCAAGGCCGGATATACATGATCCGGGATTAATCGAACAAGGAGACCGAATCATCATGCTTCAATATGCTGATGAGGATTTACTTGCCCGTTTTGAAAACATTGAGAACCAACAAATCCTTGTAGAAAACATGATCCCTCGTTATCTGGGTGATTCTGAGATTTTAGATGATATGATAGCAGGCGAGCAGCTCTATT
>SLGL01000091.1 GCA_007123785.1 Balneolaceae bacterium | reverse complement strand
TATCGTTTTCAAATAATTTTAGTGTGAGAAATGCGGGCTAAACAAAGTGTAGGATTTTGATATAACTTACTTTATGATCCAAATTTGTGATCTTCAAATGAAACACCCTGTTTTTCTGAGCTGATTCAAACCGAAAGATTGGCTACAGCCAGTATCAGCCAGCCCACAGTAATGGTCCACATCATCTGTAGGGGTGTAAGCGGCTTTCCCATCCATTGATACACCAGCCAGGGGATGAAGGCTACGCCTATTGCAAATAGTAAATGCCCTATCACACTTCCCAGCAAACCCAACGGAGTAACTCGTACGGAAGTGAGTACCGAAACAACCACTGTCGCTGCGAGAAGAATAAGCCACCACCCTATGTAATTACGAATTATTTTCATGACCTTAAGATACACATTTTGGAATATCGAATACTGAGCATGAACTGTAAGACAGAGTTGAAATCTCAGAATCGGACTGTAAGGTGTTCATCCAAAAGATTGCTGGATTTTATTTCGGCTTGTAACATCATCAGTGGTGGCAAGTCTGTGATGATTGAAGCAATCTCATCTCAGTTTAAAGACAAAGAAGATGCTCTGCAATATTATACAGCACTAAATCACGGTACTGACTATTTCATCACCCGAAATTTCACTGATTACAAACACCAGTCAAAGATACTTCCAGTTCTGACTCCCAAACAATTCATGAGCCAATAATACGTTTGATCACGCTTGTTTTTAAATTACACATCATTTTGAAAAACTGGCTCACTGTAAGTATAGAATTGAAAACTAAGCTATTAATTCATCCGGTTTAGTCTGCCCGATTTGAATATACATTATAGTTATATCATCGTGCTGGGGCTCACTGCCGGTAAAGTCATCTACCTTCGATTGGATTGATGCCAAAGCTTCTTCAGCAGATTGAATGCCTGCTGTTTCAGAAAATGCTTTTATCAGGCGGGGATCACCAAATTGCTCACGATTTTGATTCATCGCTTCGTTGACGCCATCGGTGTAAATTAAGAGTCGATCACCCGGTTTCAGCGGAATGGTTTCGCTGGTATAATTCACCTTTCTTGTAATTCCAACAGGCAGACGCGGACCCTCCGCTTTCAGCTCGGTAATGGTTTCATCACGCAGGAGAAGCGGGGGTAACTGTCCGGCATTCGTAAAGGTAAATAGCATCTGCTTCATGTCCAGAATCCCGAAGAGCAGGGTTGTGAACATTCTGCGATCGGTTTTTTTGAAGAGCGGACCATTGATTCGAATAAGCATTTCGCCCGTCTTTAGCTCCCGGGCTGCTTCGGCATGCAGCATTCCGCTGACCATGACCGCCGTCATTGCCGCACTCATCCCTTTTCCGCTTACATCCGCTACAGTGAAGCCGAGTTCGGAATCACTTCCGTTTTTTTGAAAGTAGTCGAAATAATCACCGCCTACCTCAGTAGCCGGCAGGCAGATTCCTGCGATATCCACTCCAGACAGATCCGGCGCTTGTGACGGCATGATTCCCATCTGCATCCTCCTGGCTGTATCCAGTTCTCCCTGCAACCGTTCACGCTCAAGGTGGATACGGTAACTCGCTTTGAGGTTTAGTCGCATCGTATAATATGAAACGGCGAAAATACCGATGATCCCAATGGCGACAAAGGTTCCCAGCCAGTAGATTAATGAATCGGAAATGCTGAAATTGATGCTTTGATCCGGAAACATGAAATTATGGGCAAAATCCGCAAACCACTGCATGTTGAACAGCCCCAGGGAAAAGCCAATAAATGCGAAAACCAGGCCGGTTGATTCTTGTACAATCCGGCTGACTGTTTTCAGGCGATTCCAGAACAGGGTACGGAAAATGGCTATCAGGATAAGAATATGTAAGAAGACAAAATAGCTGTAGGCGAGATGAACGATCAGAAGTTTCAGGCTGCTAAGTGGGTCTTCAGGATATGGTTGATCGTTGATAAACCAGTTAACCAGCGCAAGGCTGCTGGCAATCAGCAGCCATATTAGCAGCTCTTTGGCAAGTGGAGTTTCTTTGTTTGGAAACGATTGGCTCATGCGCCGTTTGTGGTTGGTGAATCAAGACTGGAATGTTTCGAATAGTGGGCTTGAGTCACCTTTAATGTTTTATCAATCCACGAACTTACTAAAATCACCACAGGTATCACAGATAATCGTTTAAAGCTGAAGATTTTGCTAATTCCGCCTGTAAATTTACAGAATCATGGACTGAGTCAGTTCAAACTTTTTTTTAAATCCTGTTGTATTACTATCATTGATCTGTCCTTTTTTTAAAATCTACAGGTTTATAGAGGCCACTCTGTTTTTTCCTGTTCATCAAACATTAAACATAGTTAATTACCGAATTCATGGATCCTCTTGCACACACACTTTTTGGTGCTACAATGGCAGAAGCCGGCCTGAAGCGAAAAACGGCTCTGGCAACAGCCACCTTGATTATTGGTGCGAATATTCCTGATGTCGATGGCTTAGCCTTGCTGATCAGTTCCGATTATGCACTGTGGTTTCGCAGAGGATGGACTCACGGTATTCTGGCACTGATGATCTGGCCCTTTCTGTTGACTGGCATAATGATTGGCGTTGACCGTTTGATTCAGAAACGAATGCAGCGACGGAATCGCACGCGCCAGGATCCGCCAATGAGGCCCTTAATGCTGCTTGGTATCGCATTTCTCGGGGTTTGGAGCCACCCACTGCTGGACTGGCTGAACACCTATGGTATCCGCCTACTTATGCCGTTCAATGACACCTGGTTCTACGGTGATACCCTCTTTATCGTTGATCCGTGGTTCTGGCTGCTTGCCGGTGCAGGTGTGGTACTTGCGAGATCAAATTCATGGATTGGCATCAGCGGATGGATCGTACTTGGCACAGCAGCCACAGCACTGGTTACTACCGCAGATGTTGTTCCGCTGTTTTTGAAAGTAATTTGGCTGACAGGCCTTATTGCGATTGTCATTGTCCGTTGGTCGGGCCGGCATCACGGAGCCACACAGCCTATTACATTCACACTTCTGGCACTCCTCTTGCTCTACATAGCATTCATGATCACCGGGTCGAAACTAACCGCCTTATATGCCCGCGCCCAGTTTAGTGAAAAGGAGATAGAAATAAAACAGGTGATGGCAAATCCGCTCCCGGCTCGTCTTCTGCTCCGAACCGGTATTGCAGCTTCAGAGAATCATTATTACCGGTTCAGAATAAACTGGATGCGCCCCGGTAGTTTTGAAACCATCGGTGAGCCGATTCCCATCGTGGAACCGGATGATATTATAGAAGCGGCACTGAACTCATCCGATGTCCGAGGTCTGCGAAACTGGATCCGTTTTCCGTATTATGAGGTGCAACAGTTAGATGATGGCTGGAAAGTGTTTATCCGGGATCTGCGATATGTTCATCCAGAAGAGGAATTGGAGGCAGATATTGGGTTGGCCGTGGTAGAGCTGGATGATGAGTTAGAGGTACGCAGTGTGCAGTAGTTGTTATTCAATCCGCTTTTCTGCATTTCAATTCTGACTTTTTACTAATTATTCCTTTTTATTCATTATTAGTCGAGTAGCAAAGGGGAATTTCACCCCAAGGCTCTCACAGAACCGTACGTGACAGTCTCCCATCATACAGCTCTTGTCGTTGAATAACAATAATATATGAGTGAAACAGGATCCAATACGCAAACAATTTTTGATTGGATTTGTAGACACTCTTTAACCATTTAACGGCTATTTCCTGTATCGTCCCTTTGCATTTATACAGGGTCAGCTTTTTATGTTCTCCACTACGGAGACTTTCGCCTTTCTGTTCATGCAAGGTACATACAGAAGTTGCCAGTAGCGGGCTGATGACACCACCCTGATGGGCTGACATTACCCATTTAATACAGATATTTAAATTAAATTTAATGTAGCACAACGTTTTAAGGTGTTATGGAGATTGGTTGTTCATCCCGAGGCTTCGGAACGAACCAAAAGATCAAGCCTCCCTACGCTAAAGCTTCGGAAGACAGGACGGTGAATCAATGGGCGGCGGGTGCTGTCGGGCAATGGAAAATTTCAAGGCCGATGATGTTTAAACTCCTGTTTTTTAATTACCAGACGGCTTAGGAAAAAAAATATTGGTGAAGATATCCGGGTTAGTTTTAATATCGGTCTGGAATAGTCATTTTTTATGATCTCATAATTATGAATTCGTCATGCTCATTTTGATTACTCTGTTCAACTGGCAGATACGAACACACTTTTTTACCGGGAATCATGTGAATGGGTTGTAAACTTCCCGTGAATAGGTATCACATCTTAAAGTGAGAGTTACCCCCGGAATATTTATACCCGTTGATCTTACATACCATAACTTAACTTTCGAAAGATCTTAAAGTTGGTCTCAATGGCATTTAAAGTGCAATTTGCAGTATTGGCCGAATTGAAATATACTTTACCAGCCATTGCTCTAACAGTTCCCAAACCAAACTCTTGCCGATGTTAAAAAGAACGTGCCAACAACTTACCCTTCTCACCGTAATGTTCATGCTCGTTTCCTGTGCCGGGGAACCTCAAAATTTTGAGGAACTTGCTCTTCAGTCTCTGGCTGATATTGAGGGCTCTTTTGAAATACCCGGCCTGGAATCCGAAGTTCAGATCCTGAGAGATGAATGGGGCATCCCTCACATTTATGCGGATAATCAAAGGGACCTGTTTTTTGCTCAGGGATTTGTTCAGGCACAAGACCGCCTCTGGCAGATGGATATGTGGCGGCGTGTGAATGAAGGGCGGCTTTCTGAAATCCTGGGCTCCGAAGCCATTGAACACGATAAGCTGGCAAGGCTTCTGCAGTTCCGAGGGCCGTGGGAGGAAGAGTGGACAAGCTATCATCCGGACGGTAAAATGATTTTTGAAGCATTTGCGGATGGTGTCAACGCCTACATCGACCATATTGGTCACAATCTGCCCGTGGAATACAAACTGACGGGGCTGGAACCCCTGACATGGACACCCGAAGCATCCACCGGCCGGGTGGCAACAGCATTACCGCTCGGTGCGGCCCGCAGTGAACTGAATCTCGCTCGGGAAATTGCGGAAGACGGCCTTGAGGAAGTGAATCGCCGGGAAACACCGCGCTACAACAACTGGATCGATCTCGAAATTCCCGATGGTGTGGATTATTCAATGATCTCGGAAGAAGTGGTTGATGCATTGGGGCACTTCTGGCAGGGATTCCCAAAACCTCCGGTTTTGTCAAAATATGAGGAGTGGGAAGAGGCTCTGGAAACTGAAAATACCGGGGCGCGTGAAACCTCTCCCGGCAGCAACAATTGGGCAGCAGCCGGTGAACTGACTGAAAGCGGACATGTACTCCTTGCAAATGATCCACACCGCGGCGTTACCAATCCGTCTTTGAGATATCTGGTTCATCTTGAAGCTCCCGGTTACAGCGTTATTGGCGCAACCGAACCGGCGATTCCGGGTGTGGCAATCGGCCACAACGGCCGCGTAGCCTGGGGCCTGACCATCGTCGGAACCGATCAGACTGATGTGTTTGTAGAAGAACTCAATCCTGAAAATATAAACGAGGCACGCTGGCAAGATGAGTGGTACCCCCTTGAAACTGTGGCTGACACAATACCCGTGCGGGGTGAAGATCCTGTGATCGTTGAACATAAATTCAGTCGGCATGGCCCGGTTTTTTATATTGACTCCACTAATCACGTAGCTTATGCTGTGAAATCTACCGCCAATGAACCGGGAACAGGCGGCTATCTTGGCGCACTTCGTTTGGCAGAAACAGAAAACTGCTATGAGTTTCTTGATGAACTGGCATGGTATAAAGCTCCCTCCGAAAATATGGTTTGTGGTGACGCCGACGGAAATATTGCCTGGCTGGCAGCAGCTTTGACACCCAGCCGAAGTGAGGGCTGGTACGGACGCATACCGGTTTCCGGTACAGGGGGTTATGAATGGGAAGGCTTTCGCAGCCACACAGAACTTCCCCAGGAAATGAATCCCGAACGCGGATGGCTCGGTACTGCTAACCACGATATACAGCCCGAAGGATACTACCCGCCCATTATGTTCCGCCCAAGCCAATCTTTGCGTTGGGATCGACTGCAACAGATGTTTGAGGGTGTGAGCGATTTAACAGTTGAAGACTACGAACGCATGCTGCACGATGCGGTGTATCCCTGGCATGAAGATGAACTGCCGTTATTTCGTGGCTGGACATCAGAAGATCCTGATGTGGAACGTTTCCGCACTGAACTGCTCGAATGGGACGCCGTCTATCATAAGGAAAGCAGGCTGGCAGCCGTACACATCGGCTGGAGGCAAAATATTGGAAGCGATGGACGTGATGAGAATGTTCCACTTGAGGAACGAAGAGATATATCGAAAGACGCGTTGACGACATCGGTTGAAGATCTTCGTTCACAGTTTGGGGAAGATATCAGCGAGTGGCGATGGGGACGGCTCCATGAGAGTCAGTTTCCTGACTGGCTGGTGAGTGCCTACGACCTGCCTTCCGTTGAGCGATCAGGAGGAAGCGGACTCATTGCCGCAACCGGAGCTACCTTCCGTGAGATCATTGATTTTGCCGATCTTGACAATTCACGGGTCACCAGCACACCCGGCCAGTCGATGCAGCCCGGAAGCCCGTTTTACGACAATCTTCTGCCTCTTTGGGGAAATGAAGAGTTTTTCCCGCTGCATTACACGCCCGAAACAGTGGAATCCGGCACAGTTTACAGGCTGGTTTTAACGCCTGAGTGATGAATTGCATCAAACATTTTAATATTGTTGATTATATGCAGCCATTCGATAGTTGTATCTCCTCTGATTTACATTGTCTGTTTCGTGAGTGCATGTCAGTTCAACCTGTTTCAGGTTGGTTGCATCCTCTGAGTTAGATTATTTGGATTGGTAAAACACCTCCCCCCTCCAAAACTTTGAGCAGGAAATCAGGCGCGGAAAACTGTATCTTTGAGGCTGTACATAAATCTCAATACCTGAGTTCGATTTAAAGAATTTTAAAATCGTCAGTTTGAGCGTAGTTTTTCACTGTTTTTTTAATCAAAACGGAGCCGAAAGCCCATATTTCGACTTCATCCCGGGAGAAACCCACTCTCGGGATTATGCTCAATATGACGTATTCAATAATTTTCAGCAATTATATATCGAAATCAGGTTTAATAAAAGAAACGTTCTCTTTTCCGCTTTTTTATGGAAACATACCTGCAAGATATCATCACAGAAGCCCTGCTGAACATCGGGGTGGAGAAAGATCAGATCCCGCAAATCAAAATTGAAACACCAAGAGACCCTTCCCACGGTGATGCCGCGACCAACGTGGCGATGCTGCTTGCCAAAACGCTCAGAAACAATCCGCGAAAAATTGCAGAACAGATTGTTGAGAATCTTCAATTTGACAAAGACAAAATCACTGCTGCAGAAGTGGCTGGCCCCGGATTTATTAACTTTCGGTTTGCCGGAGATTACCTGTACAATGAACTTGAAGCGATTCTGGAAAAGAGTGAAAGCTTTGGGCGCACTGATGACAACATAGGCAAAAGATGTCTGGTCGAATTTGTCAGTGCCAACCCCACCGGACCGCTTACCGTCGGTCATGGCAGGAATGCCGTTTTGGGTGATACGGTGGCCCGCCTGCTCGAATGGACCGGTGCCGATGTGCAGCGAGAGTACTACTTCAACAACGCCGGTCGACAAATGAGAATGCTCGGCCAAAGTGTTCAGGCTCGCTATAAAGAACAGCTTGGCGTTGAATCGGAATTCCCCGAGGGAGGCTACGAGGGAGGCTACATTACCGAAATCGCCAAAGAGCTTGTAGATGAACATGGCGCTAAATTGCTGAATGAGGCCGATGAAACAGTATTTAAGGAAAAAGCGGAATCGGCCATTTTTGAGGAGATTCAAACAACCCTCAAAAGGATGAATATCGAGATGGATTCCTTTTTCAATGAACATTCACTCTACGAAGACGGATCGATCCAGCAGGTGATTGAAACATTTCGTGAAAAGGGAATGGCCTATGATAAAGACGGAGCCGTCTGGTTTAAAACCACCGACTTTGGCAAAGATCAGGACACCGTTCTGGTAAAAAGCAGTGG
>SLGL01000424.1 GCA_007123785.1 Balneolaceae bacterium | reverse complement strand
TCGTCAGCAGTTTGAAGTAGCAGTGCAGGCTGCAATCGGTTCGCGGGTTATTGCCAGGGATACCATCCGGGCGCTCCGCAAAGATGTAACAGCCAAATGTTATGGCGGTGATATTTCCCGTAAACGTAAACTTATTGAAAAACAGAAGGAAGGTAAAAAACGCATGAAACAGGTTGGAACCGTAGAAATTCCACAGGAGGCGTTTCTTGCCGTACTCTCAATGGAAAATGAGGATTAATAACCACAATTTGTATTTCTATGGAAAAAATGATGATACTTAAAAAAATATTTCTGACAATTCTGCTTACGCTGATTGGATCGATAGCGTATGCCCAGTTCGAAGATCCCGAAATCCGAAAAGTTGAACCATCTGAAAGGAATGCATTTCAACAACGATTTGCAGACATCAACTGGAGCGGGCAGGGACTGTACAACCCCACAACCATTGACCGACTCCCAACCATTGAGCTCCGTTCTCGGCTTCAGGCTGTTTTTGGTGACCCTACACAAACTATCGCAGATTTAATAAATGACAACTTCCGTCCCGGAAAAGCCATTCAATTTGAATACTGGTTTATTGTGGACGAGCAAATGCCGCTGATGATACTTGACCTGGACGGGCCTTTTGAAAATGGACTTGTATATGTAGGAGCCAGCCGTTACATCGACCTGATGCCTCAGGTAAAACGCACACTCAATCGGATGCTGATGGACGATGAGGGCGATCCCGTCGAATTTTCTGACTATTTTTACTCGCCTGAGCGTGATCAGTGGTATCTCGTGAAATACGAAGACGGCGAATACAAACGTGAGGCAATCAGTCGCCCAACATTTAACTAAATAGTTATCAGCACAATTGAATAAAAAGAAAAAGGACCAAGGCAGGCTACGTAAAGGGAAATCATCAGATCGAAAAAAAACAGACAATTCTCAGGCAAAACATTGGGCAAGAGAGTGGCTTGATGCACTGATTTGGGCGGCTATAGCGGCGATAATCATCCGTACGTTTTTCTTCGGGGCCTACAGAATTCCAACACCGAGTATGGAGAAAACCCTTCTTACCGGTGATTTTTTGATTGTGACCAAACTTGCCTATGGCCCTCGCACACCCATGACACTCTCGGTACCGTTTACTGATATTTACATGCCCGGTGTGAGTTTGCCCTGGTTCCGTATACCCGGATATTCCGAAATTGAACGGGATGATATTGTGGTATTCAACTATCCGATTGATGTAGCCCCGATTTCGGTAAAAACAAATTATATTAAACGCGCTGTGGGAATTCCGGGCGACCGTGTAAGCATTGAAAATAAAGTACTGTATGTAAATGGAGAACCTGCTCAAAATTTCGAAACACTCATGTTTAATTACCGGGTGCAAACACGCGAACGTATACGTTTGAGTGCATCAAAGGTAAGGGAGGCCGGAGCATCTATTGTACAAAGCGGCAGCAACTCCTACATCATCAACATGACTGAAGAAACAGCTGGTGATATGCAGGGATGGTCGGAGGTAGAGACTGTTGAAAAATTTGTACTTCCGGATGATTACGATGGATTCAGCCGCCGTGGTTTTAATTTTTCCAGAGGTTTTACCAATCATGACAATATGGAGGAGTTTACAGTACCCTACAGCGGAATGGAAGTCGAACTCACGTCCGATAACTGGCACCTTTATCAGGATTTGATGGAGCGATACGAACGCAACAGTGTGCAGCGGGATGGCGACCGCTTCATCATAAACGGGGTGGAGACGAACCGTTACACCATACAAAAGGATTACTATTTTATGATGGGTGACAACCGGGATGACAGCGAAGACAGCCGCTACTGGGGGGTTGTACCGGATGATCACGTTATTGGAAAAGCCGGGATTATCTATTTTTCCTGGGATGGTGAACGGTTTTTACCCCGCTTCAGCCGAATTTTCAATCTGATTCACTAACTTGTATTATTTACATAGAAATTTATTGGTGAATAATGCAGTCTAAGGCTATTTGCGGCTGGTTCTGGTCAGCCGTTGTTGTTCCGGAAATTTAATTCAAAAGAGATTTGATGTCCCGTCACCCTAAAACAAAAAAAAGCCTTGGCCAGCACTTCCTGAAAGACGGGAACATGATCAGCAAAATTGTGGATGCCATACCGGCATCTCCGGATGATACAGTGATTGAAATTGGCCCTGGTGCAGGAGCGCTGACCAACCTTCTATCTGAACGTTTCAAAAACCTTTCCGTAATTGAAATTGACGGCAGAATGGTGGAGTTTCTCGAAGAAACCTTTCCAGGGCTGGAAATTATCCAGAAAGATGTGTTGAAGTTCAACTGGAGTGATGTTAATACGGAAGGAGGGCCGCTTCATATTATTGGCAATTTGCCATACTACATCACCAGTCAGATTCTGTTTTCCCTTCTTGAAAAACGTGAACATCTTACATCTGCCTTGTTGATGATGCAAAAGGAAGTAGCCGAACGGATTGTGGCAGAACCCCGTAGCAAAGAGTATGGTATTCTGAGCGTGCAAACCAGGCTGATGAGTACTCCCGAAATTCTTTTTGATGTCCCCCCGCAAGTTTTCTCTCCTCCTCCGAAAGTGAACAGTTCAGTTTTAAAACTTACATTTAATAAACCTCCGCTGTCCTGTCTTGATAAAAATCTGAAAACTGTGGTGCGGATGGCGTTTAACCAGCGAAGAAAAAAACTGAGCAATGCGCTGAAACGACTTGATGCCGAATTGCCATCCGGAGAGTTCGATTTTAACCTCAGAGCAGAAGCTCTCTCACCGGAAATGTATGAAAAGTTGACAGCACGTTTGGAACAACTTGGCACGTTTGCCTGAAATTGCGCCAAAAAGTTTGTCCCTTCTTGTTTTTTCGATCAATTTAGGCCGTTAGGCGTACTCTTTGAATGATCTTTAATTTTTGGTACGGAAGTTGCTGTTTGTTTGGCAGCAAAGACACTTTAGTGAAAGTGTTGGAAAAATTTAACTATCAACAAAAACCATAAAGTTAGGAGTCATACATATGGCCACGATAAAACCATTAAGCGATCGTGTTTTAGTTCGTCCGGTTGAAGCTGAGGAAAAAACAAGCTCAGGAATCATTATCCCGGATACAGCAAAAGAAAAACCACAACGAGGAACTGTAGTTGAAGCAGGCCCTGGTAAAGTGGAGAATGGAAACAAGATCGATATGTCGGTTAAAAAAGGAGATGAGGTACTCTACGGAAAATATTCCGGTACAGAAGTAACTCTCGATGGTGAAGAGTACCTGATCATGAGAGAATCCGACATCCTTGGAATTGTGTCCTGAACAATTTCACCTCTACATTTTTAAATACTAACTAAATAAAAAGAACAAAGAATTATGTCAGCTAAATTAGTTCATTATGATGCGGAAGCTCGTGACGCACTCAAACGAGGAGTAGACAAGCTTGCGAACGCTGTTAAGGTTACATTAGGCCCTCGCGGCAGAAATGTAGTCATTGAAAAATCTTTCGGTGCACCAACTGTAACCAAAGATGGGGTAACCGTAGCGAAGGAGATTGAACTCTCCGATAAAGTCGAAAATATGGGCGCACAAATGGTGCGTGAAGTAGCCTCCAAAACCAGTGATATTGCCGGTGATGGTACCACAACTGCTACCGTACTTGCTCAGTCTATCATTCAAACGGGACTGAAAAACGTAACTGCCGGTGCGAATCCGATGGAACTCAAGAGAGGCATCGATAAGGCTGTTATAGAAGTAGTTAAAGAACTCAGGTCCCAGAGTAAACCTGTAGGCGACAGCCTCGACAGTATCCGTCAGGTAGGAACTATTTCTGCCAATGGCGATGAAGAGATCGGCTCCAGAATTGCTGAAGCAATGGAAAAAGTTGGAAAAGATGGTGTGATCACTGTTGAGGAAGCCAAGGGTACCGAAACCTATCTCGATACTGTAGAAGGTATGCAGTTCGACAGAGGATACCTGTCACCTTATTTTGTAACCAACAGCGACACAATGACCGCTGAAATGGAAGAGCCTTATATCCTGATTTTCGACAAGAAAATCACCAACATGAAAGATTTACTTCCAATTCTCGAAAAAGTTGTTCAGACCGGCAAGCCGCTGCTTATCATATCTGAAGATGTTGAAGGCGAGGCACTTGCAACTCTGGTTGTAAATAAACTTCGCGGTTCTCTGAAAATTGCCGCTGTAAAAGCCCCCGGCTTTGGCGACAGAAGAAAAGCGATGCTCGAAGATATCGCAATTCTCACTGGCGGAACCGTAATCAGTGAAGAGCGTGGGTATAAGCTCGAAAATGCTACACTTGATTTCCTCGGTACTGCAGATCGTGTTAACATCGACAAAGACACAACTACTGTAGTAGGCGGTAAAGGCAAGGATAGCGACATCAAAGCTCGCGTAAACCAGATTAAAACACAGATCGAAACAACTACTTCCGACTACGATCGCGAGAAGCTCCAGGAGCGACTGGCCAAGTTGAGTGGTGGTGTTGCCGTTCTCTACATAGGTGCTGCTTCCGAAGTAGAAATGAAAGAGAAGAAAGCACGTGTTGAGGATGCATTGCATGCAACCCGCGCTGCTGTTGAAGAAGGAATAGTTCCCGGTGGTGGTGTTGCATTTCTGCGCACACTGAAAGCCTTCGACAACTTAAAAGCTGAAAACAGTGATGTACAGGTTGGTTTTAATATCGTGAAAAGAGCTCTTGAAGCACCGCTCCGTGCAATTGCCAACAATGCTGGTGCTGAAGGTTCTATTGTTGTTCAGAAAGTGATTGAAGGAAAAGGCGCTTTCGGATATAACGCACGCAGTGAGGTTTACGAAGACCTTATTAAGGCGGGTGTTATCGATCCAACCAAAGTGACCAGAATAGCACTTGAAAATGCTGCATCTGTTGCTGGCCTGATGCTCACAACCGAAGCTGTTGTTGTGGACAAGCCATCAAAGAAGGGTGACGACGACGACGGTGGCGGTATGCCCGGCGGCGGAATGCCTGGCGGAATGGGTGGAATGGGCGGCATGATGTAAGCCTTTTTCACTGAAAGCATAAATAACCATTTAAAGCCTCACTTCTATTTTTGGAGTGAGGCTTTTTTTTTTAAATTCCACGAAAGAAATTATTGAGAAAAAAAAAGAAACTGAAAAAAAATTGATTATTTGATACAGATTGATACTGTTTAATAACTACAAATAACTAAAATTACATTTCATGAGATCTACAGTTGAGCGAAGGGACAGCATTATCCAACTAATTCAGAAAAACGGAAAAGTAAGGGTTGATAATTTAAGTGAGCAGTTTGATGTTTCGAGTGTAACGATTCGTAACGATCTCGATTTTCTTGAAAAGAAAGGAATTCTCCATCGAACACACGGTGGTGCACTGATCAGGAAAAATGTTTATGAAGATCCCACTCTTGAAGAGAAACAGAAACTCTTTCAAAAAGAGAAACAGAGAATCGGTGAAAAAGCAGTTGAGATGATCAATGAAGGAGATTCTATTCTGCTCGATTCCGGTACAACGGCAATGGAAGTAGCCCACCGGTTATCGGAGAAAAAAAATCTTACAATTATGACCAATGCGATTAACATTGCATTGAAATTGGGTGGTTTCGAAGCTTTAAATGTGATGTTAACTGGCGGAGTGCTCAGGAAAGAATCTTTTTCTTTGGTTGGCCCGGAAGCTGAAGCTACAATCAGCAACTATTATTTCGATAAATTGTTTCTGGGTGTGGACGGACTTGACATTAAATACGGTCTCACCACACCGAATCCGATGGAAGCACAACTTAACCGAACAATGGTGGAGAGAGCACAACAGGTGGTAGCCATTGCCGATTCAAGCAAATTTGGAAGGCACAGTTTTTCATACATCTGTGATGTGGACGTAATCAGCACTATCATAACCGATAGCAATATCTCATCGCAATATGAAACCGAACTTTTGAGAAGAAATATTAATGTCATTAAGGTATAGTCTGGCATCAGGAGAAGGAAAACATAGTAATTCGCTCCACAAAGCTTTCCTTACCCTATGCCCCTGGCTCGAAATTGAGGTAAAAAAAAGCCCAAAACTGAAATGATTCAAATTTTTGGGCTTTTAAAAATGTAGTCAGGCGGTACTATTCATCACCTGCCATGTCAGGCGAAATGGCAACAAGTTTTTTCCAGGCTTTCATAAGTGCCCAGGCACTTATACCGCTTGCTAATGTAAGCAGTGCTGCAGGGGCATAGTTACCATAAATCCAGTAACCGGTACCGAGAAGGATACCGTAAATTATTATGCAGCCGAGAATCATGCAGTAAATACCCTGAGGTACTCTCCATGCTTCGTCTTCAATCTGCTCCATCGAAATTCCGCGAATGTGTGCGAGTGATTGTACTTTCTTCCAGCCGGGACCACCTGGACGAATCAGCTTACAGAAATTGACGAGAGTTTCATCATCCGTTGGCCGGGTAAGATAAGTTACCAATACCCATCCGATGGTCGTAAGCGTAACACCCACGAGCAGTTCCTGCCAGCCTGTAAGTAAAGGGAGATCAGTCGATGCGTGGAGAAAACGGAAATAAAGTGCAATGAGGAAAGAGATAGTCATCGCAGCAATTTCACTCCAGGCATTCACTCTCCACCAAAACCATCTGAGTATAAATATCAAGCCGGTACCCGCGCCTATTTGCAAGATAATCTGGAAGTTGTCAAGTGCAGATTGCATAACCAGTGCTAATGCTCCGGCAATAAACATCAGGATAACAGTAGAGATACGCCCAACATTTACCAGTTCCTTCTCTGTGCTTTGTGGCCTAATAAATCGCTTGTAAAAGTCATTCACAAGATATGAAGAGCCCCAGTTCAGATGTGTGGAGATTGTAGACATGTATGCCGCTATCAAAGCAGCGATGACCAGCCCAAGCCATCCAACCGGTACAAAGGTAAGCATGGCAGGATACCCCATATCGTGATCAACAATATCGGCTGCCTGAGGAAATTCCTGCCGGATTGAGGCAAGATCGGGAAATACAATCAGTGAGCATAAACCTACAATAATCCAAGGCCAGGGGCGCAATGCGTAGTGCAGAGCATTGAAAAGAAAAACGGCTCCGATAGAGTGGTCTTCATTTTTTGCAGCAAACATTCGCTGGGCAACATAACCACCGCCGCCAGGTTCAGCGCCGGGATAATAAACACTCCACCACTGAACGGCCAGAGGTATGATCAGAATGGCAAGAAGCTGAGAATGATCTGAAAAATCAGGAAACATATTCAGCATTGGCTTTACATTTTCGTGCGTAAGCATTCCCTGAAGCCCGCCTACATCAGGATGGGTTACGGCCACATAAGCAGCTACAAGCCCACCAATGATGGAGAGGAAAAATTGAAAAAAATCTGTTATTAAAACACCGCGAAGACCACCGAGAGCACTGTAAATAACGGTAACCACTCCCGCAATCAGCATGGTTTGCAGTGGTGTGATACCCATTAAAACCGTACCTATTTTTATAGCAGCCAGAGAAACACTGGCCATAATAATCACATTAAAAATCAAGCCCAGGTAGACTGCTCTGAATCCCCTTAAAAATGCTGCTGACTTCCCGCTATATCTTAACTCATAAAATTCAACATCGGTCAGGATTCCCGATCTGCGCCATAAATTTGCATAAACAAATACAGTTAGCATTCCGGTGAGGAGAAAAGCCCACCATGTCCAGTTACCGGCAACACCGTTTTGCCGGACAATATCGGTAACAAGGTTTGGTGTATCGGTAGAAAACGTTGTTGCTACCATTGATATTCCGAGAAGCCACCAGGGCATGTTTTTTCCGGCAGCAAAAAATTCCGTAGAGTTTTTTCCGGCTTTTTTCATAACCCAAAGGCCAACTATGAGAGAAAAAACCATGTATGCGGCAACAATAAGCCAGTCGAGAAGCGATAGTAGCATTATTTATGAGTTAAGTTGCAGTTTGAAAATAGTTGTGAATCAAGTTGCAAATATCAAATAACAAGTACCAAATTCCAAATTTTAAGATAAAGCCTGAATTATTCAGCGTTGATCATTGTGATTGTTGCCTGGCACTTTATTTTATTAGTCTTGGATAATAATAAATCGCATTATCATG
Source organism: Balneolaceae bacterium (assembly GCA_007123785.1). Classification (GTDB taxonomy): domain Bacteria; phylum Bacteroidota; class Rhodothermia; order Balneolales; family Balneolaceae; genus Rhodohalobacter. The sequence goes on along the minus strand of SLGL01000424.1, from coordinate 43 downwards.
AAACAGTTTGCTGAGGATTTTTTTTGACAACCCCAAACCTTTG
>SLGL01000510.1 GCA_007123785.1 Balneolaceae bacterium | reverse complement strand
GAAATATGGGAAAAAAAAAAAAAAAACCTGCTGTTCGAAAAAGTGACAGGGAAAAAACTTAAGATTGAAGAAGCAGAATTCCTGAAACCGGTACTGGTATAAATAAGAAATAAAAAGAGCGTTTCAGTGAAAGAGTCAGGAATTTTGCCTTTTTTCCTCCGCCCGTTTTTGATACTCTTTCAGTTTCTGAACGTATTCATACCTCGCTTTGATTCCGGCCTGATTTCCGTAGATGGTTCCAAGAACTGCAGCGGGGATAAGTATCAGCAGCAATAATAGTTCGTTTTGAGAAAAAGTATCGTTTATAACGATAATCCACACAAAGGGAGGACTAAGAATAATTCCAGCCAGGGCAATATGCATACTGGTTGGTGCAGGCACTTTTTTGATAAATCGTTTAATAACCGCATATATAAGGTTAAAATAAAGAAAACCAAAAGCGGCAACGATAATCAAAGCCAGCCAAATCGACTCATCCATGAAGGGGAAAAACTGATGTGTAAAAATAATGATCCCCAGTGATATCATCAGTGCCCAGGTTGTGTAGGCAAAAAAACGAGCTGCGTCCTGCATAATTTGTATTGTTCAAATTTACCGCCTAACCCGGATATCTCACCAAGAAATTTTTTTCTCAGCAAGGCGAAGATAAAATGGCAGCGGAAACGTACCTGAGTACGTTGAGCACGTCATTTTATATTCAACGCAGCTGAGGGACAAATTTCGTCGCAAATACACTCTGCAATTTTTTATAACAAAATAAACGGATTTCAAACAAATATATGTCAATAACATACGTGATGTTTATATAGATTACTGTGAGATATCCGGGCTAAAGGTACGGCTGTTGCACCGCAAAATCATACATAATTGCAATGACAATCAGAAACCTGTGGGTGGCCTTCGTCCGGTTGGGGAGGAGCTCCTTTCAAGATTATTCAGCCCAGGAAGTTTTTGGAATAGGCTCTGAATTTGCCCGCCGGTTAGCGAAAGACGGAAACTGTAGTACTGGAAGTCTCCGAACGGATTGAATTGAAATGAGAGGTTCCAGCAAACCATGTTTCGCTGCAGGCTGAATTGCGAAGGAGTCAGTTCTCCCTCAATAAAATCATAACCGATACGTGTGCTTACACTCCATTTCGGGGTGAGGTTAAACCGGATGTTGTTGGCATTTAGAACAGCTCGTTTTGTTGCCTCCTGGCCAAACCGGTAGGTCCATCTGTAGCTGAAGTCGAGGCCCATTTCAAATGTAGAATTAAAATCCTGAACAGGCTGAGAATTAAAACGGCCGTCTATCGGGCCGAAAAAGGTTTGATCATAAGGGTCATATGGCCGATACGCCGGTGTTGAAACTCTCGTGCTGCCCCGCCTGCCCCGCCTGATGTTGGTGGAAAGGCTCAGGTTATAAGATATTGGCTGAAGTATTTTATTCGAATCCTGCCAGATATACCGGTCGATTTCTGTCCCTGTTTCGCTTCGGCTGTAGAAGGAATAGGTGGCTCCTGCCTGGAAACGAAGGCCTTCAACCACACTTGAAGAAAGAGAAACATTCACCCGCCCAAAATTCAGGCTGTCAGCAGCAAAATTATAACTTGAAGTTGCCGACAAGTTATCGATCAGGCGCAGGTTTTGTGAGGAAACTTCCCCGGTAGAGTCGCGGCGAACCCGTTTGGTTTCAAGTACATTGGTTAACCCGAACGACATGGTTTGCTGTTCACCGGCTGCCGGCCCTCCAAAGATTTCATCTTGAAAAATGGAGTAGGTTTGGGTATTGCCAAGTGTATCGGTTTGAACTTCACGATAAAAACTCCAGGTATCACTCGAGAAGTCAGGGCTGTAACTGAAGCTAATGTTAGGCCGCACTGTATGGCGAAGGCCTTCAAAATTTCCGATATTCATCTGGGATATGCCGTAAAAAGTGGTGTTGAAACTGAGAGAAGTCGAAAAATCACGGGCCGATACAAATCCTCTCTCTGTTCGCGTTTCTACCCGGTTTTCTTCTTCGATAAATTCCCGTCGTGTAGATGTGGGATACCAATACTCGGTATAATTTGCACTGGCGCTAATGTTTAGAAACTGGCTTGGAATAACCTGAGAAGCGCTGATTTGTGCTCTCTGTTCAAATCCATATCGTATGTGGCGGTCGTCGCCCGTGGCTTCCCGGTATTTTGCGGGATCAAGCAGAGCTTCGAACCAGTTGACCTCTGCATCTTCCCGGGCCAGGGGCACAAAGTTGTATTGAGATCGGAAATTATTCCGGTAACTGACGCTGATACGTTCATACCAGCTCTCTTCGGCAAGACCGGGGCGGTCGCGCTGGAAGGGAGAAAACTGGCGAAGTGAAAAGTTCATTTCAGGGCCGGTAAGCCGGGTGGTGTTAGTATTGAACTGTTGATTTAAATTTGATCTTACACTAAAGTTATACGCACCTTCCGGATGATTGTAGCGATATGAAATCCGGGATGTGGTACTTGTTTCTGCTCGTTCATCCAGATCAAACGAATTACGCTGGAAATAATCGGCGCTTCTCAGGTTAATGTTGGCGGTAATATTTGCAAAAGGCGAAAGCTGTTGATCATGGGTGATGGCGACCCGCCGGGTTCGCGATTCAGTAAATCCGGGATCGGTTGGTTCCAGTCCGCGTTCACTTGAGTATCCAAGTACAATATTTCCGTTAAAACTTCCTGTTTTACGATACTGAAGCCGTGACTCGTTAAACACCGTACCTGAGGTAAATACATCGAACGAGGTTTGTGCCGTAAAGTAGTCGTTGATATACTGAAACCAACCCAGGTTTTGCAGTCCTATACCCCGGTCAGAGGTATTTTGAAATACATAGGTCGGTTCAAGCAGCCCTGATCGCCTTCGGTCTATGCCAGCTGGTACATATCCAAAAGGAAAAACCAGCGGGTATGGGATGTCCAGAATGTAGAGCTGGGCGTTTGTAAAAAACACTTCTTCTTCATCCACAACTTTCATCCGCCGGGCTTTAATGTAGTAGTACATGTGGTCGGGCGGACAGGTGGAGTAGATGCCGTCTTCTACAAAAACCTCATTTCTGGATATGTTTTTTACCTGAGTACCTATGAGGTATCCATCGGGCATTTCAATTTCGGCAGCTTCAAACTTTCCTTTTTCTGTCCTGTAATTGTAGAGAATACGGGTACTTCTGAGATCTTTCCCAGCCTGCCTGAGAACCGGATAGGAGAGGGTGTCTTGTGGTGTGGTTGTATTGGCATGTACCTGGTTTTTGTTCAGGTCCAGTTCAATAACTCCGGCGGATAGTTCTCCGCTTTCGTGCTTCACATTACCGGAACCATAAAGGTGGGCAATCCGCTGTCCTCTCATATTAAAGGTGAGCGAATCCCTGGCCTGGAAATTTACGGCGTCAGCGGCAGCCTGCCTGTCGGCCTGGCGTGTTTGGGGAACCTGGGGGTCGGTTCCGTCCAGTGCCGGTTCGGCGCCAGGTGCTTCGGGTATTGTATCCTGGAGAGCGGGAGGAATTGTATCTTGCAGAGCTTCTTCAGCCCGGGGAATAGTGTCATTCTCCGTGGTTTGGAGTGTATCGGGCAGGGTTTGCGCAAAAATTACGTTACTCTCAAAAATAAAAAAGAGAAAAAACGGCCAAAACAGCCAAAAAGATCTATTTGTTGAGAGGGGTTTTTGCATGCTTAAAGCTAAGCATCACAACTCTTCAAACGCAAGGCTTGCGGCTCCAAGTAGTGCAGCATCGTTTCCAAGGTTTTCATAAATAATTTCAAATCCTTCAACGAAAGGAGGCATTAAAAGTTTTGATGCGGTTTCTTTTGCCGGTCCGAGAATAAATTCACCGGCTTTGGCCACTCCGCCGCTTACTATGATTTTGTTGATATCGAGTATATGAATGTAATTAACGAGAGCATAGCCAAGTTTCTCACCGGTTTTGCGTAAAATTTGAATCGCCAGTTCGTTGCCTTCTCTGGCTGAATGGTACAGATCAACCGGCTCCAGCTTACTAAAGTCACGGTGGAACTGTTCATACAGGGGATTATCGGTATTTTGGCGAATAGTGTCTGCAGCGAAGCGGCTCAAAAAACGCTGGCCCAGGTATGCTTCAATACCACCCCGTGTATTACTGTTGGATAACGGTCCGTGATAGTCAATAATTACATGGCCAAGTTCACCAGCCTTTCCGGTTGTTCCGCGATAAATTTTATTTTCAAATATGATCCCTCCGCCAACACCGGTGCCAAGAGTAATCATGATAAAACTGTCGAGATTTTTTCCCGCTCCGAATCTGGCTGAGCCGAGTGCGGCAAGGTTGGCATCATTCTCAATTACACAATTTAAATTGGTGCGGCTCCCGACCTCTTCAGCTACCCTTTCTACTTCCCATCCGGGCAAGTTCGGCGGATTTTTTACGATTTTTCGGTTCATAGATACCATGCCGGGCAGTCCCATTCCAATGCCGATGGGTTTTTCATCGTGTTGTTCCATAAGGTCGTTAACCGCCATTGCAATGCGATCAAAAACATACTTTTTACCCATCTCGGCATTTGTGGGGATAGATGTTGTGTGGATGAATCCCTTATTTTTGTGAACCAGTGCGGCTTTAATATTGGTGCCGCCCAAATCTATTCCAATAGAAATCATGTTCGTAAAGATTTTAGTGTAAATGTCTCGACAAAAGAAATATAGAGCAATGAATATTGTAGATTACATACTTACATTATACGGCAAGCAATTTGGCTGTGATTAGTGCAGTCTAATCCTGGACTTTAATTTTATAGACCGTTTCATCGGGCTTTCTCATTCCGTAGTCTTCCCGGGCAATTTTTTCGAGCAAGTCCGGGCTGGTTTCAAGATCTTTGATTTTTTGTTCAAGTTCCGCAGTTCTTAGTTGATATTCTTCGGTACGCTCTATCAGATCTTTTTTTTGATTCTCCAGTTTTATTTTTGTCATCAGGCTGTGAGTATCAAAAAATAAAAACCAGACAGCAACAAAGGCTGCAAGCAGGCCAATGAGCCAGGTACGTTTACCTTTCATGTACTACCTTCCGTATTCTTTGATATTACTGTAGTGATTTTTACGAAATTACTCTAAATAAAGCGTATAAACAAAAGCGTTTCCCCTGTTTTATTGATCAGCTTTTATGATGCGGTTGGCTTTTTGTTTTTTTTGATGTTTCTGTCTTTTTCGGGAAGTCAGGCCCGGCTGGATCATAAAGGTTCGGTTTGAATGGATTGAAGTCTATTTCAACTTGCCGGTCCCGATGGGGTGAGTGTATCCGTAACTTAGGGTTGATTGAATGGAAGGCAAAAAAATAACCCCTACCGGGTATCAGCCGATAGAGGTTAATCAAGAGAGAGTCTTAAAAAATAATCTTATGCTCTGAGTGCGTGAATCGGGAGGGGCTCGAACCCTCGACCCGCGGCTTAAAAGGCCGCTGCTCTACCAGCTGAGCTACCGATTCAAATTTCTTAATAGCTTCTTGAGCAATTCATCAAAGACTTACAAGATAAGAGATTTCTTTTGAGAAAATCAACTGATCCATAATCATTTTTCAGAATACCAGAAATTAATAGGGTAACTCAACCTGTATAGTACTGTTACATAATTGTTCTCTACATATGCAATCTATATCTTTAACGAATAAAGTAGCGATGTAGTTCAACATCTAAACAATTTATTTTATGGCAACTATTTTCACCAAAATCATACGCGGCGAAATTCCCTGTTTCAAAATTGCAGAAAATGAAACGCATATCGCTTTTTTAGACATCAATCCAATTGCAGAAGGCCACACACTTGTGGTACCCAAAAAAGAGATCGATTACGTTTTTGATCTGCCCGACGATCTGTTGGGTGAAACGATGGTGTTTGCAAAGAAAGTGGCGGAAGCCATCGACAAGTCACTTAAACCATTACGCACCGGAGTTATCGTAGAGGGGCTTGAAGTACCTCATGCCCACATCCACATGGTGCCCATTTACCATGAGCGTCAGAACGTTTCGCTTCGAAACAAAGTGGAGGTATCCAGGGGAAAAATGGAAGAGATTGCCAAACAGATTTCTGCAGAGGTGTCTTTATGACCATTATGATTCTTAATGGCCCCAACCTCAACCTTTTGGGCCGGCGCGATAAAAATATCTATGGCTCGCAAACTCTGGCTGATGTAGAAACAATTCTGAAAGAGAAGTTTTCAGATATCGATTTTATTTTTATACAGAGCAATCACGAAGGCGATCTGATCGATGCTATACAGTCGGCCAGAACCGGCACAGTGGATGCTATCGTGGCAAACTGGGGAGGTTTTACCCACTCCTCAGTGGCTATTCGTGATGCCCTGGAACTTTTAAATATTCCGAAAGTGGAAGTTCACATTTCCAACATTCATGCCCGGGAAGAATTTCGTGAACGCTCGGTAACCGGCAAAGTGATGTCCGGCATAATTACAGGTTTCGGAATCAATAGTTATCTGCTGGGTGTTGAGGCCGCTCTATTGATGAAAAAAGGAAACTAACCAAAGCTAATCAGTATTTTATAAAATATTGCCGCAAATGTGTAAATACTGAGAACTCATTGTGGCTGCATAAACAGAACAGACCGCGGATTTTCCAGAATACCGGCCCTTGAAAAAACTCCGAGAACTTTTTTCCGATACATTAATCTATGGCATCAGCAGTGTGCTGGCGCGGTTTATCAATTATCTGTTGGTTCCGCTCTATACCGATGTATTCAGCCCAGCCAAATATGGAATTGTCGGACTGATGTATGCAGGAATTTCATTTCTGAATGTTATTTTCACCTTCGGTATGGAGTCGGCCTATCTCCGCTATGCCGAAAACCGGAGGGAAGCAGCCAATATTTTCAAAACACTTCAGCTTGGCCTGCTCGGTTTCGCAACACTGCTTTGCGGTATTTTGTGGCTGGTCATGCCGGTGCTGCTGCCTCTTTTTAACCTCGGCCCGGAATCTTCTGGAATTTTTCTTCTGATGCTGGGCATACTCTGGTTTGATACGCTTTCTATTGTGCCGATGGCAGAACTGAGGCTGGTGCGCCGTTCCTGGCTTTTCGCATCGCTGAAGTTTTTGAATGTTATCATCAATCTTGGGCTGAACCTGTATTTGATTCTGGGGCTGAATTTTGGCATTGAAGCGGTGTTTATTTCCAACCTGGCTGCTTCTATGCTGATGACACTACTGGTCTGGGCGTGTACGGCCAGCCTTCTGAAGGGCAAATGGAACAGTAAATGGATGAAAACGGCATTCGAGTTCGGATGGCCGTTTGTTCCATCGGGCATAGGCTATGCGATTAACGAAATGCTGGATCGCTTTTTGCTAAACAACATGGATCCGTCTAATGCAGAGCGAATTTATGGAGCAGGCACTTCCCCGGAAGATATTGTAGGTATTTATAATGCCTGCTACAAAATGGCTGTGTTTATGCTGCTGGTGGTGCAGATGTATAGAATGGCATGGCAGCCGTTTTTTATGCGCCATGGCAGCGATGAAAACTCACCTAAACTGTTTGGCCAGGCATTCATCTGGTTTAATGGTTTTGCGGCTCTGCTTTTTTTGGTCGTGGCTCTGTTTAAAGAGCAAATTGTTGCGATTCAGATTCCTGGACTGAACGCCACCCTTATCGGCAGCGATTACTGGGCGGGCCTGGAGATCGTGCCATTTCTGCTGCTCGCCTACTGGTTTCACGGCTGGTACATCAACTTTTCTTCCGGGGTTTTCATCAAAGAGAAGACAAAAGTACTTTACAAAATTACCCTGATGGGTGCTGTGATCACAATTTTCGCAAATCTTGCCCTCATTCCGGTATTGGGTATGACAGGTTCGGCGATAGCGACTTTGCTCAGTTACGGTGCCATGGCGGGAACACTCGGTATTTTCAGTAAAAAAATAATGGATGTGCCCTACCGTCTTCCCGAAAGTTTTGGTTTTATGGTGGTACTGGCTTTTATGGTTTTAGGCAGTCCGATGATTATTGAGTGGACAGGTGCAGAAGAATTAGCCGGGAAAGTAACTATTCTGATCTCAGGTATTCTGATTACAACTGGATATTTATGGAAATTCATTGACAGAGAATCAGATTAATGTGAAATTTTGTCCAAAAAGTTGAAAATGATTGAAAAATTGATGATATAGTGAAGATAAGTAATCATTAAAAAATCAATCTTTTTTATGCCAAAGTGTGAAATTT
>SLGL01000211.1 GCA_007123785.1 Balneolaceae bacterium | reverse complement strand
GAAGTCAGGAACAGATGCTTGAACAGGACAAAGAGGCGATCGAAAAAGTGCATAAGGCGATCGGAAGCACTCATGTTGAATATACCGAAGATGGAAAGTTTCCCTACTATCTTGATCTGAACGGGCGGTATGAAGCGAAAGATACAATCAGGAAACTGCTGGACCATGCCGATAAAATCGGGGCGATCGGGCAGATCAAAATTCTGGAAGAACCGTTTCCTGAATTATTAAAAGAGGATGTTTCAGACCTTGGCGTAAATGTGGCAGCTGATGAGAGTGCACACACATCCGCAAATGTAATGGAACGGATCGAGCTTGGGTATGGGTCTATTGCTCTCAAACCCATTGCAAAAACACTAAGCACGACTCTTAAAATGGCTGAAACCGCCCGAAAGAACAATGTGCCCTGTTTTGCAGCCGACCTGACAGTTAACCCCATCCTGGTTGACTGGAATAAAAATGTAGCGGCACGCCTCGCCCCGATACCCGGTTTCAAAATCGGTTTGATGGAAACCAACGGGCACCAAAACTACAAGAACTGGGCGCGGATGAAAAGTTATCATCCTTATCCGGATGCGACCTGGACGAAGGAAAAAGAGGGTGTCTTTACACTGGATGACGACTTCTTCAATAAGAGCGGAGGTATCCTTGAAGATTCTGATCATTACGTGTCTCTTGTGAAGAAGTAAATGGTTGTGAATCCGGAAAAGTTTGGCAGAAATGCGAGTGTTGTGTCAAGAATGAAGTTTCGCAAGAAACCCGTCCCGAAGCGTCGGGATTTCCTTGTCACCAATAGCCACTAATTTTGCCCAAAAACCGGGGCAACACTATTGAGAAGGTAACAGTCCAAAAGTCCCCTCTCGAGTTGAGAGGTTTTCGAAATCCCGACCCCTCGGGGAGGGGAAAAGTCCGGATGAAAACGCGGAGCGTGATTCAACCGGGCGAGGGGTGTGTTCGTAAAGGTTAAAAATGTCGATTCAAGCCTAAAAACAAGCTTTTTACAAAACTGTCATCGGCAGTAAAAATGGAATTTTGCAGCATTTTTGAAGAAAAAACATTGCAGGTTTTCTCGTCATTTGATTGTTGACATGACTCGAGGTCTCAAGTAGCTTTCCCGGGTTTTGCTGCTGCTTGCTGTTAAAATTACATCAATTTCAGGACTGTCAGTCAGATTCCTGATAAATATTAATTGGGTAGCTTTTAGATTCGTTGGATCGAGGTCAGGAAGCAGCCGGAGAAATTTGTCACTTTCAGAAAAACAACAAACCATCACCAGCAATAAGCCATGATAAGAAAAACATTGATGTTGATCGCCTCTCTGCTGTTTCTGCTTTCAGCTCGCCAGGAAACCGCAGACATAACAGGAAGCGGAGAATTACACTTTGAAGGAATAGTTCAAACATCGAAAGGTGAACCTTTATCATCTGTTATTGTTGAAGTTGAAGGTTCTCGGGCAGAAACAGATGCGGATGGAAGATTTATTCTGGACGGCGTTCAGCCCGGACACGCCGCGATTTCTTTAACGGGAATGGAGGGAACCGGGCAGTACTTCGTGAATCTTGATCAGTCGCAGGACGGGTTTATTTTTGAGTACCCGGTGGTAACAACAGTGATATTTCTGCATGATAACGACCTGCACTTCAACTTTAACCACAGAGATGAATTTGAGGCGAAGATAGAAGAGATCCGCGAACGGTACGAGAACGTCTGGCTGCTGAACGGCGGGGATACTTTTGTTCGCCATGCAGATCGCTGGGTAACGAACGATACCAGTTATTATGCCGATCAGAGCCGGTTCATGATCGATACAATGAACGAGGTGGGGTATGATCTCGGTGTGCCGGGAAATCATGAGATGGATTATGTGGGAACCCATACCGGTCAGAGTTTGGAAGCTGCCGGTTTTCCTCTCATAGCTGCCAATATTGACGTTGCCACCACCATACTGCCTCAATTTAAACCGTTCACAATTCTTGAAACAAAGAACGGCCTCACCATTGCTGTACTTGGGCTTTCCACCGTTAATTTCGATAAGCCAGGCGTTACACAACGGGATTATTCTGAAACGGTACAAGCCTATTCAAACCTGGCGGTTGAGAACGATCTTTTTATGATCCTTTCCCATATCGGGTTGAACTCAGATGAAATGTTAGCCGAAAGTTTCCCGGAACTCGATCTGATCATAGGAGGGCACTCTCACACCCTTCTCGAAACAGCAAAAATGGTAAACGGTGTTCTTATCGCACAGGCCGGCGGACCGCCGCCAAGGCATCAGGTTGACCCGGACTGGCCCAAATATCTGGGCAAAGTGAAAGTGGTTTTTGAAAATGGTGTGTTAACTGAAAAATCAGGCCATGTAATTACCATCGGTGAGCCCGTCGACAGGGATTAAGACGGTATTGGTTTTTCTGAATGAACCTATCGGGTATGTGTAACTTCGAATTTCAGGATTGAAACTAAACAAGAGTAGAAAAAATAGAAAATTACGGATTTCAATACGTGGAAATCGGTTGAGATAAAATTTACCCGGCCTTGAAAAAAAGCTAAAAAAAAGAGGCAACTCCTATCCAACAGAAGATTGATTTTTTGTAGAATAAATAGCATTCTGATTTGTCCCGACTGAATTCGTATTGAAGTCAATTATTGGGGACGTTCAAATTTTCGTTTAATACAACTTCACCTCCATGAAAAATGCCTTCAAAAATGTCTGGATTTTTCTGATTTCGGTGGGTCCGGGTATTTTTGGCATTGGTTATACGATCGGCACTGGAAGTGTAACCACCATGTCGGTCACCGGGGCCGATTACGGAATGCAGCTTCTCTGGATACTGGCATTGGCTTGTATTTTCTCGTTTGTGCTGATGGAAGCCTTCGGGCGATATGGAGTTGTAACCGGTGATACGACCATACACAGTTTTAAAGGAAAGCTGAGTAACTGGCAAAAAATGAATAAAACGATCGCAGGGCTAACCGTTATCGGTGTGGTTCTTGCCCAGTGGTCTTCTCTTTCGGGAATTCTCGGTTTGTCTGCCAGTGCAGTGTGGGAAACTATCTGCCTCTTTTTTCCGGAACTCAATCCCGACAGCTACTGGGCCGTGCTGATCATTGCGGTGGTCATTATCACCATCATGTACACGTTGTTGCTGGTGGGAAGGTACTCCTTTTTTGAAAAAGTACTGATCTTTTTTGTGACGATCATGGGGATCTCTTTCTTTATTTCCATGTTTATCGTATTGCCAGATCCGGCTGAAATTGCACTCGGCTTTTCTCCATCCATCCCGGAAGGGGCCGATGGAAAACTGATGATTGCCGCATTGGTGGGGACCACGATGGCAGCACCCACATTTGTGGTTCGCCCGCTGCTAATGAAAGGAAAAGGGTGGGGAGAACAAAATCTGAACGATCAGCGCCGGGATGCGATTACGGCCGCCGTGGTAACATTTGCCGTTTGTGCCGCTATCATGATTACAGCCACCGGAGCGCTGCATCATCATGGCCTGAGTATCAACAGGGTGCTCGATATGGTACATACACTGGAGCCGGTTGCCGGACAGTTTGCTGTGGCACTGTTTATGTTTGGAGTATTAAGCGCGGGCCTGTCCTCTGTTTTTCCTATCATGATGGTGCTTCCCTGGCTGCTGTCAGATTATGAAATCGGAGAACTCGATACTACATCCACCCGTTTCAGAATTCTCACAGGTCTTGCCTGTTTTGTTGGGTTGATTGTTCCGGTGATTGGCGGGAATCCCATCTTTGCACAGATTTTAACCCAGATTGTGAGTGTTTTTATTCTGCCGCTTGCCATCTTTTGTATGGCCTGGCTGATTAATCAGAAAAAATATATGGGGGAACATAAAGCCGGGGTGATGCTGAATATTGGATTGACAGGAGCCTTTATTTTCGCCTGTATTATTTCCTATACGGCTTTTACAACAGTGGTGGAACTGATACAGCGGATGAATCTTTGATGCTTTCGGTTGTAAAATGTGCACAGCTAAATTACGAAGCCATACTACAGTGCTTAAATTTAAGCTATACTCAATTTTCTGGATTTGATGTTTTAAAAAGAATTACGGATAATCCTTTGGATCCGGATGACTGCCATTTTGATAATTATAATATCCTTTGATATTAACTGGGTTGTTTTGAGGCCGATGTGTGAATTCAATCCATATTTAAAAGTCATCGAACTCAGGAATCAAACTTTTAACCAATCAATCTTATTTTTATGAAACGCCTAACCTTTTTTTCTATTATCGGACTCCTGTTTTTGATACTCTATGCTTGTGATACGACTCCGCAAAACAGTGCTCAAAAACCTCACTATGAAAGCCCTGATCTTGTTGTAGGCCTGATTGTTGACCAGATGCGGCCAGATTATATCTATCGTTACTGGGATAAATTTGAAGAAGGTGGGCTCAAGCGTCTTGTGAATGAAGGTTACACATTTAGAAATGCTTACTTCCGTCATCTGCAAACCTCGACCGGTCCGGGGCATGCCGCTCAGCTGACCGGAGCCACACCAAGCGTTCACGGCCTCATTGGTAATAGCTGGTATGTTCGTGAACTCGACCGCAATATTAACGTAATTGAAGATGTGGATTCAGGCCACCAGGGAGTGGGTTCTCAACCTGACTATCCCGGTGAAAAATCTCCCGCCAACATGCTGACCACCACCGTGGGTGATGAGCTGTTCATGCATACCGGAGAGCGCTCCAAAACCGTTGGAATTTCCCGTAAGGACCGCGGCGCCATACTGCCGGCGGGCCACACCGGTAATGCGTACTGGTACGAAGGTTCCACGGGCAACTTTATTACGTCCACATTTTATATGGATCAACTACCCGGCTGGATGCAGGAGTTTAACGACAGAAATCTGCCCCAGGAATATTTAACCCGAACCTGGGATACACTTCTGCCAATCGAAGAATATGTGGAAAGCCGTGCGGATGACAACCCCTACGAAGGTACGTTTCCCGGAATGGACAGTCCGACTTTTCCTGTTGATCTGGCTTATCTGGTTGAAGAGCACGGTCAGGGGCCGGGACTTTTAAATGCCACTCCATTCGCCGATGAACTTCTGTTTGAACTGGCCGTAGCCGCCATAGAAGGTGAAGAGCTTGGCCGGGGCGACGTAACCGATATGCTGATGGTGGCCCTATCCGCAGCCGATGCGATTGGCCACCGCTTTGGCCCGGCTTCCAAGCAGGTGCAGGATTACTATCTGAGACTCGACCGGTACATGGCTGAATTTTTTGATTACCTGGATCGCGAGTTTGGTATGGAAAATGTACTGATTTTCCTTACCGCTGATCATGGTGGGGCTTATGTACCTGAATATATGAGTGACTTGGGAATCCCAACCGGGCACCAGGAATTTGGTGTGTCAGCAGCGGGGCAGGTTAGCAGTGCTGTAGGAGACTATCTGGAAGAAACCTACGGTGAAAACTTCCTTTTGGCTTTCAGTAATCAGAACCTTTTTCTGGATCATGACTATATCGATGCAAATGGGCTGGATCATGTGGCCGTTCAAAAAGATGTGAAACGATTTGCCCTCTCCCTGGATCAGGTTGGCGGAGCCATTACAGCGGATGCACTGAACAATCAGGAATTTACGATTGGAATGAGGGCACGCGCCATGCATGCATTCCACCAAAAGCGATCGGGTGATGTTATTGTCTGGTTACAGCCGCAGACTCACGGCTCAGGTACCGGAGGAACCGGGCACGGTTCCGGTTGGGCATATGATACAAAAATTCCGCTGATCTTTTTCGGATACGACATACCGCACGGACAGTCCGGCCATAAGGCCTATGTCTCGGATATTGCTTCCACGGTTTCCGTTTACCTAAACACACCGTTCCCAAGCGGTAATATCGGTAACCCGCTGAATGATTTTATGAAGTAGAATTTTTTCAATTCCCGGTGATGGTTTGGAGAATGAGATATTATTAATGCCTCTCATCTCTGAACCATCAACTAAAATCACGGTGCTATTTTTCCACAAGCATTTGGTTGGCTTATGGTTCAGCAGGAGCTGCATATCTATGACAGTACTTTCGGTGTCAGGTTATGGATAGAGCTGATCATCACTATTTTCTGTAAGCTGTTCTAACTGAGCACCTCAAAATAAAATTGTACCTTCATCAGATAAAGCATGTTGAAATAATTTGTGTTTATTGTTATATGATGGTACGGTATAGGTTACAATCAAAACCAAACGTGAAAATCGGAAAACGTGCTGATTGGTGGTGTTGCTTTTTTTTCATAAAAAAGTAACAGGTCAAGCGATATTCACAATTTTGAAGCGCTGATATTTTCTGATCTGAATATGCAATCCCCGGAAAAAAATCCCAATTCGCCTCTCTCTTCAAAACATATGAAAGAAAAGCAATGGGTGCGCCGGGTTCGCGAAGAAGGGGATAGAAAGGCATTTGAAAATCTGTTCCGTGCTTACTATAAACGCCTTCACGGTTTTGCGTACAGTTACACCGGTCAGGCCGAGGCGGCTGAAGATGTTGTACAGTCGGTTTTTTTAAGGATCTGGAGCAGCAGAGAAAGCTGGGATCCGCCCGGAACCGTTAAACAATATCTGTTTGCCGCGATTCGAAATGAAGCACTCAACAAACTGAGGCACCAGAAAGTTACAGACGATGCCGAAGATGAACTGACTCGAAGTTACCGGGAGCTGCAGGATGATGAAGATCCGTTTTTCAGAAAACAAGAGAGTCGCGATGCAGAAGAACTTCGTAGAAAAATACAAACCGGTATTGATCAGCTCCCTCCAAAATGCCGACAGATTTTCCTACTGAACCGTCGCAGCGGTCTCACCTATATTGAAATTGCCGATTATCTCGATATTTCCATTAATACCGTAAATACCCAGATGGGAAGGGCATTAAAATCACTTCGAGAGACTTTGTCCGATTACATTCCCGGATTAATCGCCGCCGGTATTTCCAGATTGTTTTTCTAATCCCCTTCCTTCTTCGTCTGTCCAGTGCAGTTCTGGACTGACGAATGTAAGGAGATGGTTATGGTTGTCGGGCGATGGGATTCGACAGACGAGGAAGGCACTCGTCAGTCGAGGGATGGTCACCTTGTCTGAGGAATTTCCCGAACCTGCAATCCAAAAGGTTATTTTGCTATTTTCATACAGGTACTAATGTCGTGTCAACGATCAAATGACGGGAAAACCCGCAATGTTTTTTCTTCAAAAAGGTTGTATAACTCCATTCTTACTACCATTGGTAACAAGGAAACATTGCGGGTTTCTTGCGAAACTTCATTAATGAGACAACACTAAGTAGTAAAATGGTACTCAAAACGGTCAATTCCCGGCCGAGGAACTGGATATTTACCGTCAGGATCTGCCTTCAACGGTGCAGGAGAATCCTCCGTTAATTTGTCAAGTCCCGGAGCGAACTCGTGCTCACAGTTGAGCATATCATCATACGTAATGATCCGTCCGGTATGTGCAGCCATTCTTCCCATGGAGGTAACAAGGCTGGCTTCGGCGCCACGTTTCGCTTCATTGAATGGCTTGTCTTCACGAATTGCTTCGATCAGGTGGTCCCATTCAAGCTGGTATGGATTAGGCTCCGGTCTGGAGAATGACCAGGAAATGTCATCACTATTTTCCAAGTCCTGGCCTTTGTAAATTCGGCATTTGGCCGGTGTATGAGCTCTCTCCGAGATGACTGCAGATCCCTTGCTGCCATGAGCATAACTGGCAAATTCTTCATGACAGCCATCCATACATCTGCCATACATGAACAGCTTCGTGCCATCGGCAAAAGTGTATTCTACTGAATAGTTATCGAAATTCTGATCCACCGAATTGTCGCGGTAGTGTCTGCCTCCCGTAGCCTTGGCCTTCACCGGCCAGGCGTTCTTCATCCAGCAGCATTCATCTATATTGTGTATGTAAAAGTCACTGAAACTGCCTCCGCTGGCCCACAGAAAACTGTGAAAACGCTGTGTCTGGTAGAGCATTTCACTGGTATTATCCGGTTTGGGATCGGACCTGGCAAATCCGATAGGCCCGTGCATTCTGTAAGCTCGCATGGTTAAAATATCACCAATCTGACCATCCTGAATGCGGTCGTAAAGTTCCCCTCGCGCTTCACAATGACGGCACATCAGCCCGACACCAACTTTCAGGTTGTTTATCTCGGATTCTTCTGCAAGCTGCAGAAAGTTTCGTGTGGTAGGCCCGTCCACTGTTATAGGTTTT
>SLGL01000416.1 GCA_007123785.1 Balneolaceae bacterium | reverse complement strand
TGGCTTAACGTGCTGCTGCCTTCGAAGTCCGATTGAACCGAAAAACTTCTTTGTATATCTTTACTGAAATCACCCTCTTTTTCGAGTATTCGAATTTCGAGTGTTACCTCTGCTTTTCGAACATCATCAATAGTAGAGTAAATCAAACTGCCAAGAACAACATCGGTGGTTACATTGATCAATGCTTTATCTTCTTCACTCAAAAAACCGATGGATGACATTCGGACTTCCGGATAACCGTCTTGAAAATAAAAGAAAGAGCCTCTCTCAACGTCTGGGTTTGCCGAGCGTACACAGCCTGTTGCATAAACAATCAGCAGTATAAACAGAATAGAAAAAAGGGTATTGTGGGTGTTTGTAATCATATAACCAAAGTTATCTGCTAAAAGGGACACTTCACAAATAATTTTAATTGAATTATTATAACAGCAAAACTGTCGGATAATTGCTTACCTTTAACAGTATTTATATTATCTATTCAAAATATTTCATAATCACAACAAAATTTTATGTTTAGTAGTGCGCGCAGAACAAAAATAGTCTGCACTTTAGGTCCCAGCAGCAATACAATGGAAGAAATTGAAAATTTGTATCGGGCTGGAATGAACGTTGTAAGAATTAATTTTTCGCACGGATCCCACGAAGATCATAAACGAACTATCGGTTATGTGCGGAAAGTAGCAAGTAAATATCAATACTCAATCCCTGTTTTGATGGACCTTCAGGGCCCAAAAATCAGGGTTGGCCAGATGAAAGATGGCGGGCAAATCGTAGAGGCAGGTAACCTGGTTGCAATTACACCCGAAGAAGTGGAAGGCAACAGTTCGGTAATTCCTATTGATTATCCGAACCTGGTTGATGATGCTAAAGAGGGCAACCAGATTTTGATTGATGACGGATTGCTTGAACTTCGGATTATAAAAAAAAATGCATCGGAACTGACTGCCAAAGTTGTGGTGGGAGGGATGCTGAAATCCCGTAAAGGAGTAAACCTTCCTGATGTGGATATCTCAATGGCATCCCTTACCGAAAAAGATATTGAAGATCTGGAGTTTGGCCTGGACATTGGAGTGGATTTTGTAGCCATTTCGTTTGTTCGCTCACCCAGAGATGTACAGGAAATAATATCCCGGGTGAGAGCCAAAGGCAGTAATGCAGCCATCATTGCAAAAATAGAAAAGCCCGAAGCGGTTGAAGTGATTGACGAAATTATTGAAGAGTCTGACGGTATAATGGTAGCCAGGGGAGACCTGGGAATTGAAATTCCGAGTGAGGAAGTTCCGCTTGTTCAGAAAAAAATTATTGAACGATGCCGGATGGCGGGCAAGCCCGTTATTACCGCAACACAGATGCTCGATTCCATGATCAATAACCCCCGTGCCACCCGGGCCGAAAGTTCGGATGTGGCAAACGCTGTGATGGACGGAACCGACGCTGTGATGCTTTCAGGCGAAACTGCAGCCGGGAAATACCCATCAGAAGCTGTAAAAACGATGGCAAATATCATAAAAACCGTAGAAAACCGGGCTTCTTCGATCTACTACAGCCTGAAATACCGTAAACCCGACTGGAAAGAAAAACAGGTAATTGAGTCACTGGCTTATTCCTGTGTAAGCCTGGCCGATAATGTTGATGCTAAAGCTATCAGCACCATTACCCATTCAGGGAATACAGCCCGAAGGATTGCCAAGTTCAGACCAAGAGTTCCCATTATCGCATTTACAGAAAGCAGAATTGTACGTCGGCAGCTTAATCTGGTTTGGGGGGTGCACTCCGTTCGTCTGGATGAAATTTTCGATACGGACATGAGCGTGAAGATGATGGAGGATTACCTTATGAAAAACGGACAGGTAAATAAAGGGGACAGGGTAATCATTGCAACAGGAATTCCGCTGGCAAAACGCGGCAGGACTAACATGATTAAAGTCAGTACAATTGACCGTTAAAAAATACGCTTCATAATTTTTCACCGTTGATCTTTTGTGAAGAAGACTGTTCAAATAGCTCTTATTTTTTTCCTCATCACCGGTTGTGCGTCTTTTAAGCAGGGCTGGAAAAACTTTACTGCCTATTATAACACCTTCTACAATGCACAGCAGTTTTTTGATGAAGGGCTGGAAAACAATTTTCGGCAGGTTCCCGATCTGAATCCGATGCAGCCGATTAGAGTTCATCAATCTCCCACAAATGCCGGACAGGAAGAGTTTGAAAGCGCAATTGAGCGGGGAAGCTCAATTTTGAGGAATCACGATGAGTCAAAATATGTGCTTCCAGCCATCGCTATTATTGGCAAATCATACTACTATCGGTCTGAGTTTTTTTCGGCCCTGGAAAAATTTCAGGAACTTCAGACACTGGCTGAAGGCACGTTATTGCAGGAAGCTATTTTATGGCAGGGACTTACCTACCTTGAAATGACAAACTACAATGAAGGGATTAATTTTCTGGAAATCGAAAAAGACCTGGTTGCAGAGTGGGAACCGACTCTTCTGGCAGAGGTTAATGCCGTACTTGCACAACTTCACACAGCTAGAGGAAACTGGCAGGAAGCCGCTGGATATCTGCAACTTTCTATTGTTAATCTTCATGACAGGAATAAGCGGGCGCGGGCATTTTTCCTGCTTGGACAGATTTTCGAGCGGCTTGACGAAGATAACCAGGCACTTTACGCCTACGGGCAAATTAGCAATATCAGAACCAGTTACGATATGGAGTTTAACGCCCTGCGAAAAGAAGCAGAGGTATCGAGGCGTATTGGCAGTTACCAGCGGGCAGAGTCTATCTATAATGATATGCGCCGCGACGACAAATTTTACGATTACCGTAACGAACTTCAGTATGAAATTGCACGGACACAGCAGTTCAGGGGAGATGCGGAACTTGCCGTCGAAAATTATAACCGGGTGCTAAGAGACCGCATTCAGAGTCCTGCCCCTCTCACGCGGGCTAAAACATATTTTGGGCTGGGTGAAACCTACCGCGATTTACTGAATGATTATTCTCTTGCTGCTGCCTATTTCGATTCGGCTGCATCAGAACGGGTAGATCGCGACCTGCTGCCGGAGAATTTTAATGCAAATGAACTGGCTGAGTCGTTCGGCCAATATGCAGAATTAAAACGTGAACTGGCACACCGTGACAGCCTTCTCCGTCTCGCAATCTTGCCCCCGGAAGAACTCGATGCTTTGGTGGAAGAGTTACAGCGCGCTGAGATGGAACGACTTGACAGGGAATTAAGTGAAATGGAAGCAGAACGAGCACAAATGGCTGTTGTTGAGGAGCCCGATAGTGTGATTGAAGCTGCTGAATCAACCGAGTTTGGATTCCTGAACATCAGAAGCCAGACGATGCTTGCTGATGCGAGTCTTCAGTTTCAGGCCATCTGGGGAGACCGTCCGCTTGCAGATAACTGGCGAAGAAGGGCGGATGTGAGTGGCAGCCGCTTTGATCAGCTTGTGCTGGTTGATGAGGCAGATGAAGAGATTACTCTCGAAGAAGAGACTGAAACCAGTGCAGTAATGCCACCAATCGATCTTAGCGATGTACCCTTCACTGAAGAAGAACAGGAAATGATGCGGGAAGAGGTAGAAGAGATCTATTATCGGCTGGGGAATGTTTTTTTTCTCTCACTTGATAAACCCGATAGCGCCCGTACATACTATCAAAAAGTGAATCAAAGCGCCCTGAATCCACATCTTGTCACAATGTCGCTCTATTCACTTGCCGAGATCGGGGTTTTACAAGAGGATGTTGATGAAGCCCGGTACTGGTTTGACAAGCTCTATGAAAAACAGCCGGAGTCGGTTTATGCAAGAAGAATTGCCGACCGTCTGGGTATTGATATTACCAGTGAGAAAGAAGAGCAGGAACCACAGATTGAAGATCAATATTTTGACCTTGTCCGTAACGCCGAAGAGATGGGATCGGCAGAAAAGGCAGCCAAACTACTGGAGCTTGCCGATTTCGGGCGCGATGATTCCCAGCGTGCAATCATTCTTTTTGAAGCAGCCCGTGAATTTATGCGCGCGGCCAGATTCGAAACCGATAATACGCAGATAATTCGCGAATGGTTCGAAAGACAGCAAGACTACACAACCCGGAAAAATGAATTCAACATGCTTCAGGATTCTTCCAGGGTCATGCTTAGTGACACAACACTTACCGAGTCGGACAGGCAGTTTTGGGAAGAGATCTCTGATTCCACATTTGCAGAGCCGGATTTTACAGAAAACTATCCATTCGAAGGAGCGTATTGGGACAGTACCCGCTCAATCCTGAATAAGCTGGAGGAACAATATCCATCAAATCCTCTGGCTGCAAATGTCCGTGCCCTGAAAGAAACTCTGCAAAAACCGGATAAACCGGCCCCTGCATCTGAATCTTTGACTTTAAATGGAGGAGAGGAACCCGCCGACAGACAGCCTGAAGAAGTTCCGGCCTGCGAAGACCTGGGCATTGAAATTGATATGAGTGGAGGAATGGAAGAGTTTCTTGGGGCGATCACATTTCCTTCATGGACTCAGAATCTGGATATGCGCGGTGAAGTACCTTATAGATTTACGGTTGAACCGGATGGTACCATTCAGAATTACGAGCAGCTTGGCAGTAT
Organism: Balneolaceae bacterium; assembly: GCA_007123785.1. Taxonomy (GTDB): domain Bacteria; phylum Bacteroidota; class Rhodothermia; order Balneolales; family Balneolaceae; genus Rhodohalobacter. The sequence goes on along the minus strand of SLGL01000416.1, from coordinate 3,645 downwards.
GGATCGTTCAGGGATACCACAGTCAATTGAAAATGCCATCGACCGGATTTTGAAATTCACTGAAACAGGATCAGAAAGTGCTGTGGAATGCTCGGTAGTCTTTCCCATTGATCTTTAAGATTTATAAATGTGGTAAATATGGTCGATACCGCGTTTCTCCATATACTCAGCCAGTCCGCGATTGATTTTTTTAACAAGTCCCGGCCCCTCATAAACCAAGCCGGTATATATCTGAAGGAGATCGGCACCGGCTTTAAGTTTATCGATCGCATCGGACGTATTGCTGATTCCTCCCACACCGATAATTGTTTTCTCTCTGTTGGTCTGAGCAGCAATTTTTTCAATAATGGCTGTACTTTTATGAGTGATGGCTTTACCACTCAGACCGCCGTTTCCGATTTTTTCGACTGCAGATGAGGATGTTTTAAGGCCCTCCCTCAGCGATGATGTATTTGTGGCAACATATCCATCAATAGCATGATCTTCACAGATTTCAATAAGTTCTGTGAGTTGTCTGTCATCCAGATCGACCGAAAATTTAACAAGTACGGCAGGAAGGCTGGCATCGTTTTTAATTTTCAGGACATCGAGCAGTGTATTCAGCGCTTCAGGTTCTTCAAAAGTTTTTCCCTCTTCGGTGTTCGGGCAGGAGATGTTCAGTGTGATGTAATCCGCGAAATCTTTCACGAGGTTAAAACTGGTTTGATAATCCAGAATCGCCTTTTTCCCGGTAATGGAAGGATTGTGAGTTTTGGCAATATTTATGCCTGTTGGTATAGAGATGCTCTGTTTTCGAAGGCGTCTTGAAATCGTCTTGACTCCATCATTATTCAGGCCAAGTCGATTGATAAGTGATTTGTCTTTTGGCAGGCGGAAACTCCGGGGTTTGGGGTTGCCCGCAGAAGGGTTAGCCGTGATACTTCCAATTTCAACAAATCCGAAACCCAGCTTTTCCATCAGCGGACAGGTTGTACCGTTTTTATCGAAACCGGCAGCAAGCCCAATTGGGTTTTTGAATTTCAGACCGAAAATTTTCTGTTCCAGGGAAACATCAGAATATTCATAAAAAGCCCCCAAAGTCTGAAGTACCCATCTCACCTTACTCATCGAAGAAGCCATATTTATGGTAAGTTCGTGAGCGTAATCTGATGGAAACCTGAACAGCAGCGGACGAACCAAATGTTTATAAATCATTAGTTATTAATAAGATTCAGCAGTATAGTAATATCTGAAAATTGTTTTTAAAATGTACCCGGAATCGCCCCAAATTTAACCACCTGTCTGCAAAGATCGAAACTTGATATGATATGTATATTATTGGTTATTTTTGATACATGAATTCATCAAATCCCCAACGCATTATCGATAATATTGCAGCGCAGTTTGGTTCGGATGAGCTGATTTTGCTTGAATCGCAACTTAAAAGTCATCCCTCTTCGCAGCGTTCTTTTCTGGCTGTGCGCGCTAAAAACTGGATCAGGGCAGAGCATGACCGGGTTTCATGGCGAGTGAATGGAAAGAGTAAGTCGACAGATATGAATCCCTGGGAAGCGATCAAACTGTTTCGGAAAAAAACCGGCGGCTGGCTTTTCGGTTATCTGGGCTACGATCTGAAAAACTTTACAGAAAATCTCTCTTCTGCCAACCGTGCCCTGATCGCTGCACCGGACCTCTATTTTATGGAGCCGGAAATTTTGCTGATAGAGGAAAAGGGTCAATGGAGGGAAGTATCCGGTTCCATACCCAATGACCTGTCACCGGGAATAGCAGCCAAGTCTTTGTTTAAGCAGATGAGTGCAAATATCGAACCGGCCATTACAAAAAAAGAGTACCTGGAGAATGTGAATAGCATCCGGCAGATGATTGCCGAGGGAAATTTTTATGAGCTGAACTACACCTACCCGATGTTTGGAGATTGTTCTGCCGATGGGTTTGAACTCTACCGGCAAATGCGCAGGATTAATCCAGTACCGTTTGGAGGTTACCTGAGATTGGAAAATCTTGAAATTTGCTGTGCAAGTCCCGAGCGATTTCTAAAAAAAAATGGCCTTAAAGTCAGGTCCGAACCGATAAAGGGAACCACAGCCCGATCGAAAAAAAAATGGATCGATGAAAACCGGAAAAACGAACTTCTTAACGAGAAAAACCGAGCCGAAAATCTGATGATTGTAGACCTGGTGCGGCACGATCTCTCAAGAATTGCAAAAACCGGCTCAGTGAAGGTATCGAGCCTTTACGATGTGCAGACCTTCGAGACATTACATCAGCTCATTTCGGTGGTTGAAGCGGAAGCCAGGCCGGATGCAGACCCGGTGGTTGTGATTAAAAACTGCTTTCCGATGGGGTCGATGACCGGCGCACCCAAAATCGAAGTGATGAAAACCATCGAACGGATGGAAAATTACAAGCGAGGAATCTATTCAGGTGCAATCGGTTACATCACTCCGGACGGTGATTTCGATTTTAATGTAGTGATCCGTACAGCCATTCTGCAAAACGGACATCTGATGTATCCGGTAGGCGGGGCTATAACCAGTGATTCTGATCCCGAAAAAGAATGGGAGGAAACAAAAGTAAAGGCCCGGGGACTGGTGAAAGTTTTTTCAGAAGATCACTTCAGCCCGAAATGAAGTTGCGGTGAATTCAGTTATCATAACCAATCCAATTATCAAACCGGAAAGAAAGACAGCATGGATCAATCGATCAGTACACTTGGCGAACTAAAAAAAAGCGGCTGGGCATCACGCTCCATCAAAGAAGAGATGAGGGAAAATCTCATAAAAAAAATGCATAAGAATGAGGTTCTGTTTCCCGGGATATTGGGTTATGAAAAAACGGTAATTCCACAAATTCAAAACGCAATTCTTGCCAAGCACGATCTGATCCTGCTGGGATTGAGAGGGCAGGCCAAAACCCGTATTTTGCGGATGTTGGTACAGTTTCTCGATGAGTATATCCCCGTGGTGGAAGGTTCGGAAGTTCATGACGATCCGCTGCACCCCATTTCGAAATACGCCCGTGATCTGATTGGCGAAAAAGGAGATGACACACCGGTAAGCTGGCTTCACCGTGAACATCGTTATGGAGAAAAGCTGGCTACACCCGATACCACTGTGGCCGATCTGATCGGCGATCTGGACCCTATTAAAGCAGCTTCACTAAAACTGGCACTGGCCAGTGAAGAGGTAATTAACTACGGGCTGATTCCGCGTACAAACCGCGGTATTTTTGTGATTAACGAGCTGCCCGATCTGCAGCCCCGTATCCAGGTGGCCCTTCTCAATATTATGCAGGAGCGCGATATTCAGATTCGGGGTTTCAATATCCGCATTCCGCTTGATGTTTCGATGGCATTTTCGGCCAACCCGGAGGATTACACGAACCGTGGAAACATCATTACCCCGCTCAAAGACCGGATCGACTCGCAAATTATTACGCATTATCCGCGGGAAATGGATGTGGCGATTAAAATTACCGAACAGGAAGCCTGGGCTGAACGGGGCGGAGAGATTCAGGTGAAGATTCCTCCGAGCTACAAAAAAATTCTGGAGTATGTGGCTTTCGAAGCTCGCAACAGTGAGTATGTGGACCAGAAAAGCGGGGTCTCTACAAGGATGACAATCACGGCGATGGAACAGGTGATCT
>SLGL01000322.1 GCA_007123785.1 Balneolaceae bacterium | reverse complement strand
TGATCAAAGCCCCTCTTCAAGGGGATCAGGGTCATTTGTAAATGCTTGTTTCCAGAAAATGAAGAGCCCCAGTGTTAAACCTTTTAAAATGAAAAATGAAAATACTATCATCAGGCCGATATCCTGCATTACTACAATAATGATAAAGTAAACACCGAGTAAAACCAGGCGGCCTTTGTATTGCTGAAGAGTAGCGCGGTCAAATTTTTTGGGTATTTTATCGAAAGGAACTGTACTTACCATCAGAAACGAAAGCAGAATAACTATCGGCACGAAAATAGATATGACACCATGCTCAAGACCATCAAACCAATCGAGCCTGTTCATAAATGTCAGGTAAAAAGCAGCCAGCATTATGGCAAATGATGGACTTGGCAGTCCGCGGAAATATTCATAATCGCCCAGTTTCGATTCTACATTAAAACGTGCAAGGCGAATGGATGCACAAATCGGGGCAAGAGCACTCAGAAGAATTCCGCCAATACCCAGCTCATGAAGGACAAAACTGTAGATAAGTACACCCGGTGCAACACCGAAGGAAACCATATCACTGATTGAATCAAGTTCCACTCCAAACTCGCTGGTGGCATTTGCAAGACGTGCCATAAAACCATCGAGCACATCAAACATACCGGCCAATACGATCAGCCAGGCACCCATCATCAGGTTATTTTCATAAACCATCAAAATAGATAGAAATCCGCAGAACAGATTCATCAGTGTAAAGAAACTTGGCACGATGATTCTGGGTATTGGTTTTAACCGGCGTTTTTTGAGCCTTTTTTTGAACCGTTTTTTCTGAATAGGATATTTCATGGCTGATTTATTTCAACCAACAGGTTAGTTTTATAAATTTTAGTGGAAACTCTGATCAGGGTCTTTAATTTCGGCGATAACAGATTCACCCGCAACAGTCTTATCTCCTTTCTTTACCCTGATTTCAACATTATCAGGAAACAATAAATCCATCCTGGATCCAAATTTCATGATCCCAAATCGATCACCGGTTTTAATATGGTCCCCTTCTGAAATATGATATACAATTCTTCGTGCTAAAAACCCTGTAATCTGTTTAAATAAAATTTTAGTATCAGATTCATGTTTAAGGCCAAAATGAGCTCGTTCATTCATTTCTGAAGCATGATCTTCCCAGGCCATCAAATATTTGCCGGGATAATATTTTACATATTCGAGATTTCCAGAAACGGGTACGCGGTTTACATGAACATCCAGCGGTGAAAGAAAAATACTGATCTGTGTAGCTGGCCCTTGAATATATTCGGGCTCCTCAACCTGCTGTATTAAAACTACTTTTCCATCGGCAGGAGAAATAACCAGATTTTTCCCCTCGGGCGGTATGCGGTCCGGATCTCTGAAAAAGTAGAGAATCAAACCGCAAAGTACTGCTAAAACAGGATAGACTATTAATCCAAACCAGCCCGGACCAAATGAGACACCATATCCTGCTAAGAGGCTAAATGTGAAAACAACTATAATGGTGGTAAATCCCTCTTTTGCAAGCATTCCCTCAGCCCCCGATCGTTCTTAGTATATCATTGAACGTGATCAGTATAATTAGGCCAAAAAGAAAGATAAATCCGATCTGTTGAAGTGCCATTCGCACTTTAGGCGATGGTTCTCTGCGGGTAATGCCTTCATACATCAGGAACATGAAATGGCCTCCGTCAAGTGCTGGAATCGGCAGCATATTCATAATGGCAAGAGTAACACTGAGAAAAGCAGTAATATTCCAAAAACCGCGCCAGCCGCCTGTATCGGTTGCCTCTTTGGTAATGTTCGCAATGGCTACCGGTCCTCCAAGGTTTTCACGAACTGAAATATCCCCGGAAAACATTCTGCCGATTCCTTTAATAATTCCAAAAAAAGTATCGTTGGTGCGATCAAACCCTACTCCGAAAGATTGTGCCAGATTGTAGGTTTTTCGTTCATAATCAAACACTTCAGCGGCATTTGGTGACTGGATTCCAATGGTATTGGTTTCCGGATCAGGAATGACTTCAACAGAAACCAGCTCACCATTACGCATCACATCCATTCGTAACGGGCCATCGGCATTTTGGATAATATTGACGAGCTGTATCCAGTATGAAATCTCCTCTCCGTTTACTGCCACAATTTTATCCCCGCCTTCGAGTCCGGCTTCTTCGGCCGGTGTTCCGGGCATCACCTGTGAAATTGCACTGGGCAGGCTGTGGGTTTCGTCAATAAATCTGCCCTCCCGGTTTATCAGGTCAAGAAAATCGGGTGGTGTGGGGATATTGATGATCTCTCCTTCTCTTTCGATCAGAAACGTCAAATCGCGCTGTGTGATCGCAGACGGACTAAAAACCTGATTCAGGTAATCTACCTCTTGTCCGTTTACACCAACCAATTTATCGCCTGTCTGAAGGCCTATCTGATGTGCCACTGAACCTTCTTCGATGTAAATTCCATCTATTGAACGCACGGGTATTACTGTTTCGCCATAATTCCAGGCCATGCCTGCGTAGATTACTACGGCAAGAATCATGTTAAAAATGACGCCAGCGAGTATGACTATGGTTCGTTGCCAGACGGGCCGGCTTCTGAATTCATCGGGTTTCACCTCTTCCTTCATGAACGTGTCGTCCATCGATTCGTCAATCATTCCGGCAATCTGAACGTAGCCCCCAAGTGGGGTCGCCCCGAGAACATATTCTGTTTCGCCTCTTTTAAAGCCGAAAATTTTTGGTGGGAAACCAATAGAAAATTTACTGACTCTCATCTTAAAGTACTTGGCTGCAATGAAATGTCCTAATTCATGTACAGTGACAAGAATGAAAATAGCAGCGATAAAAATCAGTATCGTTGAAGATATGCTGAGTATCCAGTCCATAAATTATTTCAAAAGTGAATAAGCGAAATCTCGCGTTTCTTTGTCAATAGTTTGTAACGCAGAAGGAGTCAATTCCTTGCTTATTTCAATACCGTTCAGTGATGATTCTATTATTTTAGGAATGTCAATATAACGAATTTCTTTGTTCAAAAACCTTTCCACTGCGATTTCATTGGCAGCATTCAGTATAGCCGGGGCACCCCCTCCCTCCTTAGCTGCATCAATTGCAAGTTGAAGACAGGGAAATTTTTCAAAATTCACAGGGTAAAATTCCAGATTCATCGGACGGGAATAATCAAGAGTGTGGTTTGGGAAAGGGGTTCGACCGGGATATGTAAGAGCGTACAAAATAGGAACTTTCATATCGGGCGGGCCGAGCTGTGCCTTGGATGATCCGTCCACAAATTCAACAATGGAATGGATGATGCTTTGCGGATGAATAATTGGTTCAATCTTTTCAACGGGTAGTTCAAACAACCATTTTGCTTCGATGATCTCAAGGCCTTTGTTCATCATCGTGGAAGAATCGATTGTAATTTTTGCCCCCATATCCCAATTTGGGTGATTAAGGGCATCTTTAACTTCAATCGATTTCATCTGCTGAACCGTGTAATCACGAAATGGCCCTCCACTTGCAGTAATCACAATTTTTCGGATATCATCCCTGCTCTCTCCGGTCAGGCATTGCAACATCGCGGAGTGTTCAGAGTCTACGGGAATCAGTTTTCCTTCTTTGAATGCCGTAAGCTCTGTGAGAATACTTCCGCCTACTACGAGCGACTCTTTGTTTGCAAGTGCCACTTTTTTATTTCGGCTGAGGGCACGATAGGTCGACATAAACCCCGCAAAACCCACCAGGCTGTTTAACAAAACATCGTAATCGGCATCAGAGGCGGTATCTTCGAGTGCCTGCGGACCAAAAGAGAGAAACTCCGGTTTGTAATCAAGCAACTTCAGAAAATCTTTACGATGTTCTTCATTACCAAGAATAAGAACATTTGGTCTGAATCGGTTTGCCTGAACAGCAAGTTTCTTGAAATTGTTGTTGGCTGACAGGATCTCAATTTCAAACAGGTCTTCTTTTTCACTTAGTATTTCTAAAGCTTGTGTTCCGATGGAACCTGTTGAACCGAAAATTGCAAGTTTTATTAAAGACAAAATTTCAGATTTTTTTTAGAATGATGAAAAATAGGAAATGTTCAATGAAAGTAAGGTGCGGAAATCTCAACAGCAGTTTTGTACATAATTGCATGAGCTTCAATGGTTTCATTCAGTGTTGGTGCATAACCCCCCGATAAAAGTAGTACCAGCGGAATCTCTTTTTGGGTAACTGTTTCTATTACAATACGGTCTCGTTCTTCGAGTCCTTTTTTGGTTAGGGAGAGTCGCCCGAAGTGATCGGTCTCCAGCGGATCAATCCCGGCAAGATAGTACACGATATCGGGGTTGAAATTTGAAAATATTCGATCAAGTGCGTCGGATAAAGTGTTGAGATATTCAAGGTCTCCGGTTCCATCCGGCAGTCCGATATCCAGGTCTGATGGCGGTTTGATAAACGGATAATTTTTTTCCCCGTGAATAGAAAATGTAAATACATCAAAATCATTCTCAAATATTTTTGCTGTTCCGTTTCCCTGGTGCACGTCACAGTCAATAACAAGTACCCGGTTCACCCATTTAGCCTGCTTGAGTACACGAATAGCCACTGCAACATCATTATAAACACAGAATCCTTCACCATAATCTGGCATGGCGTGATGTGTGCCGCCTGCAAGATTTCCGGCAATACCATCTTGCAAAGCCATGATTCCCGCATTGATGGTCCCCTGAACCGCGAGCCTTGATCGAACGGCCAGCTCTTTACTCCACGGCAGTCCCATCCGGCGAATCTCTTTTCGTGATAGTTCACCTGCCCATACCGCCGAACAGTAACGCTGAGTGTGAACAGTAGAGAGATTCACAAAATCAACCATTTTAGGCTCAAAAACCTGTGTTGGCTGGATGATATTTTTTGCAATTAGATAATCGTGCAGTCCGGAAAATTTTTTCATCGGGAAGATATGTCCTGCCGGAAGCGGTGCAACATAACCGGGTGAATAACTGACTCTCAATGCGCAAAGTATATTAGTTGTTCAACTGTATGAGGGCTAACATTCTTCCGGCCCGTTCGCGTTCTCTGCGGAAAGAATAAAATCGTTCATCATCCAGAGTACATTCAACTGAGACTTCAATTTGTTCCCTGGGAATTCCACTCTGTACAAGCTGATAAGTAACAAAACCTTTCAGATCCACGTGAGGTTTCTCATAATTTTCAAAATCGCAATATTCATCGGGAAACTGCCGGGCTACCTCTTCTCCAACTTCAAAGTTTTTCAACGAAATACACGGGCTGATATAAACATTGATCTGATCAGTTTGGGCCCCAAGTATTTTCATCTGTTCGATACCTTTCGGCACAATCCCTCCTGCTGCTCCTCTCCACCCAGCATGAAACGCTCCGATTACGCCATTTTTCGAATCAGATACTAACACAGCTGCACAATCTGCCACCTGTATACCAAGTGCAAGCTCCCGAGCCGTTGTAATGAGGCCGTCAGTTTCTTCATAGATCCCGGGATCACTTACTGCCCGTATCCGGGTAGCATGGACCTGCCTGGCAAGCGCCAGTTTCAGATTCTTATTGCCGAGTTCTTCTGCGAGTGTTTGATAATTTTGCCGGATGATTTCATCGGCCGAGCCGGTATTAAAACCGAAATCGAAACCCGGAACATCCCGTTTGGAATGGATAGAGTTTCGGTTCGATTCGGTAAACAAAGCGGTGACTTTATTCCCGCTGAAGATGGCCGGTTCAATCCTGTTAATCATTCAAACCGAAATAAGTGGTTAACGTATTTCTTACTTTTTCTACAGGAAACGGTTTACCGGTCCACAACTCAAACGCACGGCTTCCCTGATAGATTAGCATTTCAAGGCCATAAACTGGTTTCCCTCCATGTTTTTGGACAAGTTTCAGAAAAGTTGTTTCCTTCGGGTTGTAAACCAGATCGTAGCATATCTTCCCATTAAGCAGCGGACCATCATCGGCGGATAACGGGGACTGCTCGATGTTGGGATGCATTCCAAGTGGTGTTGTGTTTACAATCAGAGCTGCATCTTCGGCGTAAGCTTGCCACTGATTGTAATCAACCAGGTAGATTTCAGCCGAATCGCTTTTAATAACTTTATCTGAAGCATTTCTTGATACAAATACAATCTTCTCAAATCCGGTTTCCTCGAGAGCTTTTTTTACTGCCTTACTTGAACCACCGGTTCCAAAAACTATCGCGCTAAGGCTTTCTGCACTTTCCAGAAATGGTTTTAAAGGTTCTGAAAAACCGTACACATCCGTGTTGTATCCTACCAGCCTCCCTTCATCCTTTACAATCGTATTTATGACACCAACATGCTTTGCGAAAGGATCAACCTCATCCACAACTTCCATGAAGAGTTCTTTGTAAGGAATGGTGATATTACATCCGAGAAATTCATCTCTGCTGCACCACGCTATAAAGGAGTTTACATCATCCGGGGAAAGATCAAGTGCAAAATACCGGGTGTGCTTTCCGTAGTGGTTCAGCGCCGTTTGATGCATGATCGGAGAAAGCGAGTGGCTGATTGGATGGCCAATAACCAGGTAGTGTTCTTCTTTTGATTTTTCCGATTGCCGGAATTCTGGTAAGGTAAAAACCGTATTCATCTGGTAATACTTGTAAATTTGACAAAAAAAATGCGGCCCGATGGAATACCGGGTCGCATTTAAACGATTTTAAAAGCTTCAAATCAGGCAGTAACTTCACTACCTGCTTTTGCAGCTTCCTCAATAACTTCGTCTTTAAATGTATCCGTTTCGGCAAGTTCTTTAAACTTCTCAAGGTCTTTCGCCAGCTGAGCCGGAAGCCCTTCGATAAAGTTAGCAAGATCTTCTTCAGCTTCACCGAAAAAGGTACGGTAATCCAGAGAAAAATCAACACGGGTTCTCTCGCCGTTATCCAGCGGAGTAAACCTGATTGTACCAGTCTGGTTCAGATTACCATTAATAGTAATCCAGGCAAACCGGGTATTTCTTAGATTGTCGATGATATTTGTTGTCCAGCTGAACTCTTCTCCACCAATTTCAGTTACATAGTTGAAAGTTTGGGAATTAACTTTATCAACTCTGTCTATGCGATGAAGAAATTTAGGAAAGTGAACAGGATTGCAGAGTAATTCGTAAACTTTGGCTAAAGGTAAGTCTACTTCTATTCTTTCGTGCGCCATAAGTAATATTTGACTTCGGAAATGAAATGTTTTGATTCGGAATTGAGATGTATAAAGAAGTGCAGATAATATAAATCCACAATGCGATAAATTTACGCATATTTTGATTAAGCTTCAATCATTTTGATAATAAAGATTCAAAAAAAAATCTTAGCTGCGTTTCTTCCACTTCTGTTTTTAATTTTCAGCGCACCTGTTTCTATTATTTTATTCTTGCCTGGCCCGGCAATTGCGCAGATGAACATGAATGGTATGTATCAAAACTATAATGCCGTGCAGACATCAGCAGATAATGAGTTTATTGCTGCACGTAACAGATTGAGAATGCAAATGAATCGTGCATTTAATTCAGGCAGATTTCACACCGAACTGGATCTGATTCATCGCTATGGCAATGAAAGCCACCTTGAATTGCAACTCAGAGAAGTTTATTTCGACTGGTTTTTTGATAATTATGACCTGAGACTGGGCAAACAAAACATCATCTGGGGGCGTGCCAATGGCGGATTCCTTACAGATATTCTTTCCCCGGTTGATTTAAGAGAATTCTTAACGCAGGATCCCGAAGATCTTCGATTCGGAATTACAGCACTGAATCTTACACGCTATTTCGGAGCAAACTCACTTCAGTTTATTATGGCCCCGGTTTTTCAGCCCGATCTGATTCCCCCGTCTGATTCTCGCTGGTTTCCGATCGAACCATTTGCAGCACCTTTCCCGGTTAAATATCGTAAACACGACGAAATTCCTTCTGCTGCTGATGTTCAGTTAGCAATCCGTTACGGGCTTCGCTCACCCTCAAGGTTCGACCTGGACCTGATGCTGCTCCACTGGTCACATCCACTGCCTGCCTATGCACTAACTATCAATTTTTTCAATTTTCCGAATCCTCCCGGTATTGAGCTTACAGAATCCTATCAGCGTTCGTTGATGGCGGGGTTCTCTGCATCAGCCGATCTTCATCCCCGCCTTACACTTAACGCTGAGGCACTTTTTGTGAAAGATAAACTTTTCACCTTTCTTCCGGTTTCTGTCTCCCTTCTTGAAAATGCACTTAATGACGCCGGTGCATTTATTCAGCTTCTTAAGGAATTCGAAATTCGTGATGACGGTTACCTCA
>SLGL01000507.1 GCA_007123785.1 Balneolaceae bacterium | reverse complement strand
TTTTAGCTTCAACGCAGCTGAGGGACAAATTTCGCCGCAAATACACTCTGCATTTTTTTATAACACAAATAACGGATTTCAAACATATATATATCAATAACATATGTGATGTTTATATAAAGTACTGTGAGAAATCCGGGCCAACCCTTCAAGAGGTTTCAAAACCCCTGGAGGGTTACTTTATCCATTCTGTATTATTTCCCTAAACCAAACATCCATATATTCCGCAGTCGTTAAAACTTTATCTGTTCACTGACATCTTATTGATTTTATGGATATTGTCTGGATTGGCCTCGCCTTTCTCCTGGGGCTGCTATTAAATCGCTATCACATTCCGCCCCTTGTCGGTTATCTTCTTGCCGGAATCGGCCTTTCATTTACAGCATACGAACCTGGAAACCTTCTTCATGAAATTGCACACCTTGGTGTCATTTTTTTGCTGTTTACGGTAGGATTGCACATCAGCCTGAAAGGTATATTACAAAAGGAAGTGCTGGGTGTGGGGCTGATCCACCTGGCGGTCTCCACAGCCATATTTGTGCCCGTATCACTTTACTTCGGGCTGAGTACAGAAGCGGCAATTATTGTGGCCGTTACCCTGGGCTTTTCAAGTACCGTATTGGCGGCCAAAGGACTTGAAACCCGGAATGAGCTTAGTTCTTATTACGGCCGTTTATCCATTGGAATACTGATTATTCAGGATCTGGTGGCAATCGGAATCATTGCCTATGCCGGTGGCGGAATACCCTCGCCCTGGGCGACTGTGCTTTTGGGTTTACCTCTGATTCGCCCTCTCCTTTCACGATTATTGGAGCTTGTGGAACGTGATGAACTGCTTCTTTTAATGGCCCTTTCACTGGCAATTGGCGGCAGCAGCCTCTTTGAGTGGTTTAACCTGAGTGGCGAACTGGGTGCACTGGTGATGGGAATGCTTTTTGTGAATGATGATAAATCGGATCAGCTTGAGAAAAAGATCTGGGGTATTAAAGAGGCTTTTCTTGTGGGCTTCTTCCTGGAGATCGGGCTGGGAGGTTTCCCCGATAGAAGCGGGTTTTACTTGGTCGGCGTGCTGTTGCTGATCCTTCCGTTTAAAGCAATACTGTTTTACGGGCTTTTCATTGCATTCAAGCTTCGAGCCCGGACCGGGTTTCTGTCTACTGTTACGCTCACTGCCTACAGTGAGTTTACCCTCATTGCAGGCGCGGTGGCTGCTTCGGCGGGAATCATTCCATCAGAAGTGATTGTGATTTTGGGCCTGCTAACGGCAATTTCATACGTGATTAACTCCATAATGGTTCGTTACGAGGACACCATTTGGCAAAAAATGAATGCCCTGTTGCGCCGTTTTGAAAGGGATGTGAAACACCCCGACCATCAGCCGGTTTCAGTAGGGGCTGCAGAGTACCTCGTTATCGGACTGGGAATGACCGGTCAGGCTGCCCTGCACCATTTCAAAACAAATGATAAGGCGGCTGTGGGAATCGATATCAATCCCGACCGGGTAAAAAATACAATGGATAATGGGTACCGTGCCATTTATGCTGATGCCCAGGATGCCTTTTTTTGGGAAGAGCTCGATATGCAGAAAGTGCAAACCATATTGCTCGCTATGTCCGGTGAAATCTATACCAAGGAGTTCATCATACACCAGCTCCGAAAGAAAAACTTCAGAGGAACTATCCGGGTGCTCACCAATAATGATAGGGAAGATGAGCTGATCCGCAATGCCGGCGGCGATCCGGTCTCTATACCTGCCGTGCAGATGGGAGAAAAAATGGCACAGATAAGTATGGATGAATAAGGCAGGCTCAATAATAGCCTGAAACTGAGATTACAAACAGTTTCCCATTAGTTCATACGAATAGTGATGAAATGGAAGCAGGCAGAACCGTGCTTTGTTTTTGGGAACCGGTCAAAGTTCGGCTGATCGGGTCCGGACTATTGCAATAAACAGAGGTAAAGGCAGTTGATAATACCAGCCACAACACGTATAGTTTATAAAACACGTGTGCAATGAAAAAGAAACTTACTCTTACCATTCAGGAAGATGTCATCAAAGCCGCCAAACGGAAGGCCAAAAGAAAAGGCATATCTGTTTCGTAAATGTTTGAAGATGTGATCGGGAAAGAAGAACGAAGTGAAATTGAGACGGAATCACAAACAGCTGCCAAACGGCTACTACAAACTTTGAAAAAAGAAGAGGGTGTTGAAACAAAAGATGATAAATCGTTAATCAGAGAACATGTTAAAAGGAAATCTGCCTGAAATTTTCCTTGATACCGATGTGACTTTCGATATTCTCTCAAAACGGGTCCCGCATTTTCAGTACTCTGTCCGGCTGTTTTTCTTGAACCTATTTGAAATACTTTATGATTCAAATAAAAACCGGTCTGCAAGCACCACGGTGCCAAATAGCACCACCAAAATCGCCAGGCTCAGCAAAGGCTCCCATATTACAAATCCGCCGATCGTACCCAGTACGGCACCCAGATATTGAATGGTTTTAAGCTGCTCGTTGGTAGCGTTGAGAATCATTTTCTCCAGTTTCTGCTCATCATATTTTTGAAGATTCTCCTCCACCAGTGTCTGTACGTTCAGTTGATTGATCAGTTTGTACACAGCCTGCGTGAGAATGTCATCGATCTTTTCGCTGTTCTGATCAATTCTATGCGGAAGTTCATCCAGGTACTCTTCGACAAAACCGATGTTTCTCTCTGCAGAAACCGGCACTTTTGCGAGCAGTTCTTCAATAAACTGCTGTAGTGTCTGCCCGCGAAAAAACGAGTACGTTTTCAGCGCCATTTTTTCGAGGACTTTATCTTCAAGGGCGTCTTCCAATTCTGAGAGCAGATGGGCTGAAATTTTTTGCCTGAACTCCGGGTCCTGAATCAACGAGTTGATGTACCCCAGAACCCATTCCTTCAAATCCTTCCGAAAGTCTTCCCGTGCCGTAACCCGGCGGACATGGCGAATTGCCTGGGTTCGATAGAGGCTGATTGCCCTCGATTCACTGATTTTCTGTTTGATAAGATCCGGATTGATCAGATCGTCTGATACTGCCCGCGACAGACGAAAAGCGATTCGGTTTTTATGAGCGGGAATGAGGCCTTGTCCCAGTAGTGGACGTTTTTTGAGAGGTCGAAACAGCATTGTAATGGCAATCCAGTTCGTAAGAAACCCGATCATACCACTTACAGAAATGATGCGAAGAATTCCCTCAAAATGAAGCTCCATCCCATAAACCGAAACATTGACATCCTGAAAATCCCACATAAATGAAAAAATAAACAATCCGCCAAGAAGCCATGGAATGGGCCTGAGAAATTTTAAAATCCGCAGTTTACCGTTGTGGTGCGGCTGAACAGATGCTTTTTTTCTCTCCGACCGCTTTCCATCACTGCCGAACTCAAGGTATGAAGAAATTATCTCACCCAGCCGCGCAAAATGGTTTTCATCTTCTTTGGTCTCTTGTTCTTTCTTTTTTTGTGGGTCGGTTTTCATTGCTCAGAACAGATTGGTTGGCTTTAGTAAGACGTAAGAACGCCCCTTACAGTTTCAGCCGTCAGATTTTCATTCTCGCTCAATTTGCCAAGTTCTGTTAATATTCGCTCATACGATTCTGCATCATTCAGATATTTCAATATTTCAGTTCCTGGTTTTACAATCTCTCCTTCAATTCGCACCCACTTTTTTTCACTCCACTCATCAAGTTTTTTTCCGAACGATGAAGGCCTGCCTGTACCCAATCTGTTCATTGCGGTTCCCAAATCACCCAAAGTTATGCCGGGACGCAGAGATGTGGGCACTCTATTCGGTTTATCATCCTTCTCCGCATCATAAAAGTAGACCCCCGGATTCAGCTCGTTCGTGTATGAAGCCTCAAGTGGGGCGGGCAGGGTTATACAGCGTATCGTATGGTTGTAAATCCATTCGTAGAGCTCTCCGGTTGTTTTGGGAAGTTCGCCTTTTATCTGTTCAGGTGAATGGGCAAGATTCAGCGGATGAATGCTTTCATGGGGCAAATCAGGGTCGGCCACTTCCTGTAAAAAACGCGGCTTGAGCTCGCTTACCGGACCGATTTTCATATACTGGCTGCTGATAGCCTCCCAGGTTTCACTGTAAAATGCCCTGGCCGACGTGCGCGGATAGCTTATCAGTGACTCTTCCGAAAATTGAAGAATAGTCTGAAAAAGCTGCTGAACCAGCAACTGAATTTCCTGATATGTTCCGGCAAGTTTTTTCTCCATCGCCGGGCTGAAAAGATCATACAAAGCCAGTGGTTTGTACACCGGAATGTGATTTTTGTTTTGCCCCGGCTGAACCGGAATCCATTCATCCTGTGAGCACCGGAATAGTCCGGAACTTTTATAAAGTCTCCCATCCTCATCCAAAAAGTGTTGATAATCATTTGACGCCCCGAAAACAGCTGTTAATCCTGCCAAATCCATCTTAACCTGATTTGAGCTTTCCCATTCATTTTGGATTAAGAACCGGTTTTTAAGGCGGTTCTCAAGCCGGGAAAAATCAATTTGCTGCACTTCACTGAGCATAGAAAATATTCCCTGCCGGCTGATACTTTGCAGCCTGCCCCACTGGATATCCGGTCTTTTCAAAAAACGGGCTGCTGCCCATGCGATAAAATCACCCGAAGGGTCCTGATCCGCTGCAATCACCACCCGGTTCGCTAAGCGGGCCTGTTCTTTCAGTTCGCTGCGCAGTTTTCGTTTTTCAGGATCTGCCTTTGCCTTAAGTTCATTCGTCTCAGGATCGTAGCCGGGACGCCAGCAAAAACCTCCCGTTGCCAGCACATACACCGAAGGCGGGCATACCTTTTGTATGATCCGGGCCATTACCGGAGATTCCACAACCAGCAGTGTATAGACGGATCTGCTCACATTTCACCATTCAACAGTTCAAGGTAGTGGTTTTCACGTTGTGTCATCCGGATCTTATCTTCTTCGGTTTGATCATCATATCCTGCAAGATGCAGTAATCCGTGTATAAAAACGCGATAAAACTCTTCACGGGGAGATGTTTTTTCTTCATCGCTCTGCTCCTCAATTCTCGGGGCACAGCAAAAAAGTGTTCCTTCAATCTGCTTGTCAGATTTCTCCTCATCATACCGGAAAGAGATAATATCAGTCACATAATCGCGATCCAGATGTTCTTTGTTGATGGCTATGATTTCGTCCTCATCAACATAGACAAGTTCCAGTTCACTGAACCGTATATTCTCCTCCTCTTCAACTCTCTGCATCAAGTTTTTGAGTGTGGATTCCAGGACAGGCAGGCGGCACCCGGAAACATTCGTCAGGGTAAAAACAGAACGCTTGCCGGCTTCGGGTATGTCAGGAAAGGTCTTCATCTTCAAAAGAGAAGTCATCCATATCGAGCGTATCGGTGAGTGAAAGGGCTACGCCGCACATCATGACATCTTCGGGCAGTTTTGTAAAATCTCCGGACAACACCGCATCATCTACATTGGCATAGAGACTGCATCCTGCCCCCTGCTCAACAATCAGGCCGGAAGTGTTGCCACCCTCTTTGCCGAAAAAAGTAACTTGCTTAAGAAGCTCACTGGCGATAAAGGCCGTGCAGTTATGAAGCTGCATGAAAGTGCTGCCTGAATAGACAGATACCATATTCATTCTTCGTCCGTCAATTTCCAGGCCAAGATGAATTTCAAGGGCGAGCTTTCTCCCATCTTCACTATTTACCATTTCCAGGCGATATACATCATCACCCAGTTTTTTCGGTGTACCTTCAAGCACGTTACCGATGGATAAAATATTCTCTTCAGTAAATTCGTGTATCATAGCCGTATAAGTTGAAGAATAAATGACGACAGGCTTTGAAACCCACTCGTCAGACGAATTTTTCCAAGACTTCTTAAAGTACAATATACAATCTGTAACATTGATTTTAAATTATTCCTGAACAGGAGTTAACCCAATTTTCAAAACATCACCCTACCAAGATTCTTTGTTCTTTTGCCTTGATTCAAAAGAAAAAAAATCAAAGCTCTGAATCACTTGACGGCGGGGTTTTAATCGATCAACCCGAACATACGGATTTGTTCACGGCTTTCTTCGATATCTTCAGGCAGATCAAGCCTTCCGCCGGTAATTGTTTCTACTTCAATCCTGAGGTACTCGGCTGTTTCTGCATCCCCGGTTTCGAAAAAGATATTCTGCAAGATGGTGAGTCTGCTTACGGAGAAGCTGAGATCCTGCACCACACTATCACGCCTGTTTCTTAGGCGTTGCTGCTGACTTTGCAGTTCCTGAGCCCGGGCAGTTCGTGCACGTGCCCTGGCCTGGCCTATATCATCTCCGAGCCGTTCGATTCTCTGTTCCAGGTCGTTCAGGTTTTTCATGTCGTACCGAAGTTCATGCTTCAGACGCTGGGAGATAAAAAATGACAGATCATTTGCCCGCTCCAATTCATCTACCCTCAAAAAACGGAAAGCGTAGAGCACTGGCACAGTCCAGTCGTGTTCGATGGTTCTGAATGGGATCTTATCCTCACCAAACCTGAGCCAGTAGGCGGCCGATTCGTAATCTCCTTTGTCTATATATGCATCGGCAAGTTGAGTAAATCCATAACGATAATTGCCCAGCATTCTTCGAATGTTCTCATCGAAATAAACCGTGGGAGAGTTCCACCGCTCGAACCTGAAATTGCTGAGCCTGTCAGCATGTACTTCGGCATCCACATAACCGAACGGGCCGCTTGGGCGCTCTTTCGGCACAACACGAAACGCTTTTCCTTCAAACTGAAAAAAGCTCTCAAGGCCAAGCTGTCCGTCTCTTGAAACGGTGTTTGCAAAATAAATGGGCCGCAGCCACATATTGTTTTCGAGCAGATGGATAATCATCTTATCTTGCGTTTGTAAATAGAAGCGCTCGTTCCCCTGACCATCTCTTCCGGCAGATCGCCCCTGTACGAACCAGCGCATTTCATCATCCAGCTCCTCAACAGGCATTGAGTAGGGAGTGGCCATCCGGATCTGGTTGTGCAGCATTTCACTTATAGGAATGTCTTCGGGAATAATTCCACCCTGAAAAAACTGACCGGTGGTGTCTTCAAGCTGTTCAGCCGGTGCTTCAAAAACTGCCGTCAGAAAATCCTTCCGGACAGGAATCACATGTTCTCTCGGCTCGTACAGCTCAAGCTGAGCTGTCATCTGGTCGATCTCTTCATCCGTTAGTGTAATGGCCAGCGGCAGGGACTCATGGGTCTGCCGGTCGCGCATTTGCCGGATGTACCAGCCTGTATTTAGAAGACTGAGGTTCACCACACGAACATCGGTTCGAACACCCTCTACCTCCTGTAAATACCAGAGCGGAAAAGTATCATTGTCACCATTCGTAAATAGAATTGCGTTTGGCTCAACAGAGTTCAGCAGATTGTAAGCGTAGTCTCGTGCCACATAGCGTTCGCTTCGGTCGTGGCTGGGCCAGTTTTGATGGAGCATCCAGCCGGGCACAGTAAAAAACATGACGGCCAGTGTTCCATATACAACCGCCTTTTTGTTCCCAAGTGTATCCCGGATGATTTCGATAATTCCCGTTACCCCAAGCCCAAGCCAGATGGCAAGTGCAAAGAATGAACCAACATAGGCATAATCCCGTTCTCGCGGCTCATAGGGCGTCTGGTTCAGATAAAAGATGATTGCCAGACCGGTTAGTATAAAGAGTGCCAGTACCGAGAGTGCCCTGCGCCAATCGTGCCGGAAGTGAAACATCAATCCGAACAAGACCAAAATCAATGGCAAAAAGTAATAGGCCGAGTTGGCCGGGTTGTCTTTATGACGGGTATCGGTAAAGCCGGAATACCAGCCTGTATCCTGGATATCGGCTTCACGACCCACATAGTTCCAGAGGAGATATCGCAGGTACATATGGTTGACCTGATACTCGAGGAAGAATTGAAAATCGGAATTAAAATTACTGTAATACTCAAGGTGGTGCGGCTGGCTGGAGTGCCGGCGGGGAAACATCACTTCCTCTGAACGGTCGATGGTGCGGGTGTTGTTGTCAAATGTATGCCCTCTAAGCAGCGGAGAAGTTCCGTATTGATCGCGGTTCAGGTAGCTCACAAATGCTTCCACTGTGGACGGATCGTTTTCGTCAATAGGCGGCTCCGCCTGTGAACGGATAATCACAAGGGCATAACTGGAATAGCCAATGATTATCATCATATAGGCCAGAAAAATCATATTGGCAATACGATGTCCTTTTTTGTGCGTATAGTAAATACCAAATGCAACAGCAGCTACAAACAGAACAACGAA
>SLGL01000184.1 GCA_007123785.1 Balneolaceae bacterium | reverse complement strand
GCTCTTCACGTATTTTTGGCTCTTCGCCTCCGATCAGGGGAATTACATTACCCAGAATATCGAGGCTTGGCACACCGGGATATCCCGCACCGGAAATAGCCTGGAGTGATGTAAGCACCACCGATTCAATTCCAAAATGGTCGTAAAACGGCTTGAGGCTCATCACAAGAGGAATCACCACACAGTTTGGATTGGTAACGATCCAGCCCGATTGATCCTCAGTAAATGATTGTGTGCTGATCAGATCGATATGATCCGGATTCACTTCAGGAACCAGAAGTGGTACAGTAGGATCGGTCCGGTAATTTTTGGCATTGCTGATCACAGGGATTCCGTTTTCGGCAAAATCTCGTTCAATTTCTGTGGCCACGGATGAATCCAACCCGGAGAACACAAAGTCGATACCATCAAATTCAGAAGCCTTACAGCTTTTCACCTTAATATCCGCTACGGATTGGGGCAGAGGAATACTTTCTACCCAGTTGGCGGCTTCTTTGTAGGTTTTTCCGGCAGAACGGCCGGAAGCTCCCAGCGCCTGAATGGTGAACCAGGGATGATCCTGAAGAAGTCGAATGAATTTCTGGCCAACCGCACCTGTTGCACCAAGAATTCCAACATTAAAATGTGGCATCTGTGTTTTTTTGTCTGTTATGGTTTTATCTGTTGTTGAATGATTGAAATAATCTTCTCCGGGTGTACCCGGATTTGTGAACATCACTTCGGTTTTTCAAAAGACTTTAAAAATAAGGAATCATTCAGACAATCGGTTCATCAAAGAGAAGAAAATTCTTTATCTTTGTGGCTTGCATGAATTCATCGTGCTTTTATACCGGATTAGTATCAGCCTGTTGCAATCAGGAAGGATGTTACTAATTCAAATAGTCATTAGTGTTGTGTCACACATAAACCTTTCAGGTTTCAACCAACATTTCATATTTGTCATTCGTGTCATGTCAATGGACGCCGTAGGTAAGAAACCTGCAATGTTTTCATCGAAAAACCCTTTAATACTCATATTAACCGAGTGATAAGGAAAAGAAACATTTCGGGTGTACCCGACTTTTTATCGTTGACACGACACTAAGAATCACTCAAAAAATTAATAAGAAAATCTACTATGCCTGTTACCCATTTAGACAGCCTCGATAAAATCGTTTCTCTTTCGAAATCAAGAGGATTCATTTTTCAGTCATCCGAAGTGTACGGCGGCCTCAGTGCCGTTTATGACTATGGCCCGCTGGGTGTTGAACTGAAGCGAAACATCCAGAGCGCCTGGTGGAAAGCGATGACACAGGTTCATGATAATATTGTGGGTGTGGATGCGGCTATTTTTATGCACCCGAAAGTCTGGGAAGCCAGCGGTCATGTTGAAGGCTTCAACGACCCGATGATTGATGACAAACAGTCAAAAAAACGGTACAGGGCTGATATGCTGATTGAACAGCACATCCTGAAACTGCGCGATAAAGGAGACGATGAAAAAGCTGATGAACTTCAGCAACAGCTCAACACCACAGGCACGCGTAAAGGCCTGTGCGAGGACCTCTACGATATTATTATGACTGAGGAGATCCGCTCACCGGATTCCGGTGCATTCGACTGGACCGAAGTTCGCCAGTTTAACCTGATGTTCAAAACACACTACGGTGCGGTTACAAAAGATGAGGATGATGTGATCTACCTGCGCCCCGAAACCGCCCAGGGAATTTTTGTAAATTATAAAAACGTGCTCGATACCGCCCGTGTTCAGGTTCCGTTTGGGATTGCACAAATCGGGAAAGCGTTCCGAAATGAGGTTGTGGCCCGGCAATTTGTGTTCCGGATGAGAGAATTTGAGCAGATGGAGATGCAATATTTCGTGGAACCCGGCACCGATGAAGAAGAATATGACAAATGGCTTCAGGCCCGGCTGAACTGGCACAAGAGCATGGGAATTCGGCCGGATAACCTACGGATTGCACCCCACCCCAAAGATAAACTTGCGCACTATGCCCGGGCCGCGGCCGA
This sequence comes from Balneolaceae bacterium, assembly GCA_007123785.1. Taxonomy (GTDB): domain Bacteria; phylum Bacteroidota; class Rhodothermia; order Balneolales; family Balneolaceae; genus Rhodohalobacter. Next base: position 6,293 of record SLGL01000184.1, on the reverse strand, counting down.
TATACAGTACAAATATCCCATTGGCTGGCAGGAAGTGGAAGGTATCCACAACCGGTCTGATTTTGACCTCTCTCAGCACCAGGAATATTCCGGAAAAAAGATGGAGTATTTCGATCAGAAACTACAAAAACGATACATTCCGTACGTAGTGGAAACCTCCGTCGGGCTGGACCGAACCGTATTGATGGTACTGTGTGATGCTTACCGCGAAGAAGAAGTAGATGGTGACAGCCGCACCGTTCTTAAACTTCATCCAAAACTTGCTCCTACCAAAGCCGGGATCTTCCCGCTGATCAAGAAAGAGCCGCTGCAGGAACTGGCCCGTAAAATCGAAACAGACCTCAAAGAAGAGTACACAGTTCTTTACGACGAATCCGGTTCCATCGGCAAGCGATATCGCCGGCAGGATGAGGCTGGGACCCCGTTCTGTGTAACCGTCGATTTTGACGGCCTTGACGATAATACTGTCACAATCCGCTACCGCGATGACATGAAGCAGGATCGCGTTTCTGCAGATAAGATCACTGATGTAATACGCGACGAGATCAAAAGCTGGTCTGTGAAATAAAACCCTTTACCCGTAAAGATAAAAGTGCAATTATTACAGTACGTTATATCTATTCCCGCGACTGGCTACTGAAATATCTCCTTTTAATATACTCTGCTTGAAGGTAACACCGCATACTTCCTGCCATCTGCGGGTGATAAGACGTTCACCCCTGCGTGAGGCATCATCCAAAACCACTGAAAAATCATCGCTTAATTTCGGTTTAAAATAGGGTAACGCAGGATAACGGGCATACTCAGAATTGTCATCATTAGCAGGAGGACCGTCAATAAATAGAAGATCAATCGGCGGCCCACTGATTTTATCTTCAAGCTCAGCTGTATCGTACCATGTACATTTTCCGTTAAAACACTCCTTGTGGTCGGTAAGCGGTGCATGAACAAGTTCTGCATAATCCAGCAGATCACGATCTTTGAGATAGTTGCGAATCAGAGAAAGCCATTTTCTGTCATGATCAACTGTATGAAATAAAATATCATACTGAAGGGATTTTAAAAGGCTGCAAATATAGATAGTAGAAATTCCAGCCCCACACTCAACAATATGCTTCCGGCGGTGGATGGTTATGTCATTCAGAAGGTAGAGAAGAGCTGTAGGATGGATTGAAGCCCCGGTCCAGGGCACATAGTCGGAGTGAACATTTTTCAAAAGCTGTAAACTGCGGATATCCTTCACATGAAGGACGATATCTTTCAAAACAAACTTTTTTATCGTGTTGAACATAGCTGATTCCACTGAACCTGAAAACCCCTGAAATCAGGAGACCCGGTATCATAAGTAAATATATGGGCGGTAAATGTATAGAATAGAACAAAAAACCTTTCACAAAGGTTCAGCACGAAATCACAGAAGCAACTTCATACCAATAAAATCATAAAGAAATGTGATGATATTGATAGCTATTTGATATATGTTTCTTCAGTTTAAATTTTGGATCTTGTGAGAGATCAAATAAAAAATAAATTTTTATACTATGAGTAAACCAATTGAATTAACTGACAGTAATTTTTCTGATGAAGTGGAAAATTCTGATTCAACCGTACTGGTTGACTTTTGGGCAGAATGGTGCGGCCCGTGCCGTATGGTTGGCCCGATTGTTGATGAACTTGCCGGTGAATATGAAGGAAAAGCAAAAGTCGGAAAAGTAAATGTGGATCACAATCCGGAAATTTCCGTTAAATACGGAATACGCAGTATTCCGGCACTGATGATCTTTAAAAACGGAGAAGTTGTAGATACTGTTGTAGGCGCAGTCCCTAAAACACACCTGAAGAAAAAGCTGGATGCCCAACTGGCATAACTGCTGTAATATTTGTTTAGCATAAAGAATATTGTGAAGGCCTCAAATTATTCCCTACAGTCAAACGGTCTATAATCAAATCTTTGTAATTCATAAAAGGCGATGGAAACATCGCTTTTTTTTTGGATTTATTTCAAACCCCCGGATCAGAAGCACGTCTAATCCGGATATCTCACAGTAATTTATATAAACATCACGTATGTTATTGATATATATTTGTTTGAAATCCGTCTTTTATGTTATAAAAATTGCAGAGTGTATTTGCGGCGAAATTTGTCCCTCAGCTGCGTTGAAACTAAAATGACATGCTCAACGTACTCAGGTACGTTTCCGCTGCCATTTTATATTCGCCTTGCTGAGAAAAAAATTTCTTGGTGAGATATCCGGGCTAATTCAGGTGCAAGAATAAAGAAATAAAGAGCCAAACAACATAATTTTACAATGCGAAGTTAGTTAAAAGAAAACGAACTCGTAAATTCCAGCGTCAGGCACCAGATGTTATCTCCAAACGTTCAATTTAGATGAGCAAAGTTACGAAACGAATAGTTACCATTACCATCATTCTGATTATTTTCGGGGGGCTTGCCTATCCGAAAGTCATGCCGCTTTTCAGCTCACCTTCTTCTGATGGTGGAACAGCCCAATCCCAAGACAGCAGTAATATCCTCCGGGTTGAGGCAGTTGAGATGGAGTATGAAACCATTGAAGACCGTATTTTTGCGAGCGGTACGGTTGAAGCCAACGAAACGGTAGAACTAAGTACCGAAACATCGGGAATCATAACAGATATTTTTTTTGAGGAAGGGCGTGAAGTTCAACAAGGAGCCCTGCTTGTGAAAATTAATGACAGTGAACTCCAGGCGCAGAAACAGCGCGCCCTCTTTCGGCTGAATCTTGCTGAAGCTCGTGAAGAACGCCAGGCCCGGCTTCTGGAACGCGGAGGGATCAGCCAGGATGATTACGATGCGACTCTGAATGAAGTAAATGTACTTCGTGCAGAAACCCGGCTCATCGAAGCTCAAATCGACAAGACCGAAATCAAAGCGCCTTTTTCCGGCCGTATCGGCCTAAAATATGTAAGCCCGGGTGCTTACATAGACTCCAATTCCCGCATCGCTTCCCTTCAGGAGATAGATCCCGTTAAAATCGACTTCTCTGTTCCTGAACGATATCTTGCCAGAGTTTCTGTTGGAGACAATATTACTTTTAACGTACAGGGGGTAGATTCAACGTTCACCGGTGAGGTATACGCTATTGAACCGCGAATTGATACCGATACCCGAACTCTTCAGGTTCGTGCCATCAGTGGCAACCCCGATCACATTATCTTTCCCGGTGCTTTTGCAAATATCACACTGATTATGGATCAGATTAATGATGCGCTGATGGTTCCTGCCATCGCAATTATACCCGAACTGAATTCACAGCGTGTTTTTGTAGAGCGCGACGGCAAAATTGAGCAGATTACCGTTCAAACCGGAATCCGCACCACCAATAAAGTACAGGTGATCGGAGGCCTTGAACCCGGTGACCGGGTACTGACCACCGGCCTGCTTCAGGCAAGACCCGGTATGGATGTAGAAATCACCGAACTGCAAAAATCTTCTGAAATATGAGTCGATTATCCTCCCTGAGTATTCGCCGGCCGGTTCTTGCATCGGTCATGTCTATCGTTATTGTGCTCTTTGGTGTAATCTCATTTTTTTATCTCGGGGTTCGTGAATACCCATCTGTTGATCCCCCAATTGTTACGGTCACTACCCCTTATGTGGGTGCAAATGCCGATGTCATTGAATCACAAATCACCGAGCCGCTTGAAGAAGCGATCAATAGTGTTCCCGGCATTCGTACACTTACCTCCGTGAGCCGTGAAGGACAAAGCACCATTACTGTTGAATTTGACCTTGATATTGACCTTGATACAGGAGCCAATGACGTACGCGACCAGGTTTCAAGAGCTCAGCGTAATCTGCCGCCGGATGCCGATCCACCTACCATCCGAAAGGCAGATGCCGATGCCAGCCCGATTATCTTCCTGAATGTAAACAGCGATCGCAGAGATCTTCTTGATCTTACCGCAATTGCCGAAAATACGTTTAAAGAACAGCTTCAGACCATTGCCGGAGTCAGTGAAATTCGCATTTGGGGATCCAAACAATATTCCATGCGCCTCTGGATGGACCCGCTGAAACTGACCGCTTACAGGGTCACACCACTTGATGTTCAGCAGGCATTGAACAGGGAAAACGTGGAACTGCCATCCGGCCGGATAGAAGGAATGGTTACCGAACTTTCAGTACGCACTATGGGCCGTTTAACCACACCCGAAGAGTTTAATAATCTTATCATTCGCGAAGAGGGAGGCCGGATTGTTCGTTTTCAGGATATCGGATATGCCGAACTGGAAGCGCAGAATATGCGAACAGTACTGAAAAGAAACGGCATTCCTATGGTAGGTGTGGTTGCAATTCCGCAGCCAGGTTCTAATCAGTTAGATATTGCAGAAGAATTTTTTACACGGATAGAACGGATTGAACAAAACCTTCCCGATGATATTGAGATTGCTGTTGGTTTTAATACCACCGATTATATTCAGGATTCTGTTAACGAGGTACAACAGACGATTTTCATAGCGCTGACACTTGTTATTCTTGTAATCTTCCTGTTTTTAAGAGACTGGCGCACCACCCTCATCCCCATCATTGTGATTCCCATCGCACTGATCGGGGCATTTTTCATCATGTATGTAGCCGGGTTTTCGATCAATGTCCTCACCATGCTGGCTATTGTTCTTGCCATTGGCCTGGTAGTGGATGATGCCATTGTAGTGCTTGAAAATATCTATGCCAAAATGGAATCCGGTCTGCCCGCTATTGAAGCGGGAATACTTGGAGCGAAAGAAATTTTCTTTGCTGTTGTTGCCACATCCCTGGCACTGGTATCCGTATTTATGCCCATTCTTTTCCTGGGAGGGCAAACCGGCCGGCTGTTTCGGGAGTTCGGTGTCGTGATTGCCGGTGCGGTCATTATCTCCTCATTTGTGGCATTGACGCTTACTCCGATGCTTGCCACAAAAATACTTTCCAAAGGCGCTGAGAAAAATCGGTTTTACACCATGACCGAGCCATTTTTCCTTTGGCTGAATAATGTCTACAAAAACAGTCTTGAATCATTCATGAAAGTCCGCTGGATGGCCTTTGTTATCATGGCTGCCGCTGTTGGATTCATTGCTCTGCTTTATGCAAACCTTCCGCAAGAACTCGCCCCGCTCGAAGACCGTGGACAGATGCGAATTGCAGCCAGCGCACCCGAAGGCGCCACATTCGAATATATGGACAGTTACGTTGACCAGATGATTTCTACAATCCGGGAAAATGTACCCGAACTGTATGCGATAAACACCGTAACCTCACCGGGTTTTGGAGCGGCGGGCTCCGTTAACTCAGCTTTTGGATTCCTGACACTTGTTCCCCAGCGTGAGCGGGAACGTTCCCAGCAGGAAATAGCAGATGAGCTGACCGGTATCCTCAGAGGACTTTCCGGTGCACAAACTTTTGTTAGCCAGCCACAATCGATCGGAAGCAGACGCGGCGGCCTTCCGGTTCAGTATGTTCTTCAGACGCAAACTTTTGAAGAACTGGAAGAGATTGTACCCGAATTTCTTGAAGCAGCCAATAATCACCCGGCATTCAGTGTAGCAGATATCGACCTGAAATTCAATCAACCCGAACTTCAGATCAACATCAACCGTGACCGCGCCCGTGCTTTGGGTGTTTCGATTCGGGATATCGCAGAAACCCTTCAACTATCACTCTCGGGCAACCGGTTTGGCATGTTCATAATGGACGGGAAGCAGTATGATGTAATCGGCCAAATGGAACGTCAGTTCAGAAACGAGCCGGTGGATCTACGTACAATTTCCGTTCGCAACAACAACGGCAGCCTCATCCAGATCGATAACCTGGTAACCATTACCGAATCCAGTTCACCGCCGCAGCTGTATCGATTCAACCGGTTCAATTCGGCTACCATTTCTGCAGGCCTTGCTCCCGGTTACACCATCGGCGACGGTATTGACGCCATGAACGAAATTGCCGAACAGCTTTTACCTCCCACTGTATTTACTGATCTTGCCGGTCCTTCTCGCGATTTCGCAGAAAGTGCCTCCAGTCTGATGTTCATCTTCATCCTGGCCATCGTACTGATTTACCTGGTTTTGGCTGCGCAATTTGAAAGTTTCCGCGATCCGTTTATCATCCTTTTCACGGTACCTCTTGCCATTTTCGGCACCCTGCTTTCGCTTTGGTACTTCGATCAGACACTCAACATTTTCAGCCAGATTGGGGCCATTATGTTAATTGGTCTGATTGCCAAAAACGGAATTTTAATTGTAGAATTTGCCAATCAGCGTCAGGAACAGGGAAT
>SLGL01000386.1 GCA_007123785.1 Balneolaceae bacterium | reverse complement strand
ACCAAGAAATTTAGCTGTGGGCAATCCCGACGGCGGTCGGGAGAAAATGGTGGCGGAAACGTACCTGAGTACGTTGAGCAAACCATTTTTGGGACAACGCAGCTCACGGTTAAATTTCGCATCGTTTGACAGGGTGTTTTTTAAAAAAAGATTATTAATCGAACTGAGGTTCTATATGACAATAATTTTAAAAAAATGTGTAATAGAAGAACAAAACAGACACTACCAGAAATACAACGGTCATACCCCCACCAGCCCTAAAGTAGTCTTTTGTTTTGTAACCCCCGGCGGTCATCATAAGGGCATTTACCTGATGCGTGGGCAGCACAAACGAGTTACCTGCATTCACTGCGGCCAGTAATACCAGCGGACGGGGGTCAACTCCTGCCAGTAACCCTATACTTACCACAAGCGGTGCTAATACGACAACTGCACCAACATTCGACATAACCAGTGAAAATACGGTAGATAATATTCCAACCGTAAACAATAGAATGAGCAGGTGACTACCCTCAACAACGTTCATTACATTTTTTGCAAGAAATTCGGCAGTTCCACTGTTTTGCATGGCAATTCCAAGCGGAATCAATCCCACAAGGAGAAATACCACCTTCCACTCCACGGCTTTATACGCCTCCTGTATACTCATCACTTTAGTAAGCACCATTACTACTGCACCAGTAAGAAATGATATAGAGATGGAAAACCCGCTCATGGCCAGAACAATTGCGAGTAGGAAACTGCCAGCCGCCTGCCACGTTTTTGACGGATCTTTTCTTTCAACCGTAACGGATGTAGCAACCACAAAAGGCTCACTGCTCTGCAGGTCCATGATATTGTTCCACGGACCGTATATGATAAATGTATCCCCGGTTTTGATTTTTCTGTCAGAAAAATCTCCCTCAACTTTCTCACCTTCACTGAACAGCATTACCGGCTCTACTGCGTGTTTTTTCCTGAGTGAATATTGTCGTATTGTCTGACCCACAAGATCGGATCGAGGGGGTACAATAACTTCTGCAAAACCCGATTCTTCCGGATCACCGATATTCTCAAAGATCCCGTTTTCTTTTGACTGCTTTATTCCAAACTCTTCCGCAAAAAGCGAGATCCTCTTCTCATCACCATAAAGTGCCAGAATTTGTTCTTGTTCAAGAATCGTTTCACGCCAGGGGGCAAAATTCGGTGATTTTTCCCTGCCAATAGCCAAGATGTTAATATCGTAAACACTCCATATACCTGTCTCTTCTACCGTTTTACCGGCCATCGGACTCTCTTTGGGTATTTTAAAATATCTGATATCTTTTTTCAGGTTAAATGCATCAACCACTTTTTCCTGTTCGGTTTTTGCAAGTTTTCCTCCGGTTTCACCTTGTGGAAGCATAAATTTGCCGAAAAAAAGAAAGAAAAGAATCGCTGAAAAGAGCAGGGCAATACCTACCGGAGTTACTGCAAATAACCCGTATGGATCAAGATCTGCACTTTCCAGGAGATCATTTGTCAGGATTAAATGTCCTGAACCCACCATTGTTAGGGTGCCTCCAATGATAGCCGCAAACCCTATTGGCATAATAAATACGGAGGCAGAGACTTTTATACGCCGCGCAATATCTATAATGCTTGGCAAAAAAAGTGCCGCAGCCCCGATATTTTGAATCACGCCGGAGAGTGTCCCGACTGATAACGAGAGTGCTCCTAATACTGAATTTTTTTTAGCCCCCACTCTTTTGAGAAGCCATTTTGAAAAACGCGACATCATTCCGGTTTTAGCCACGCCCTCGCCCAGAATCATCACTGCAATCATCGCTACAACAGCATTACTCGAAAATCCGGATAACGCTTCACTGCTGGACAATATGCCCGTCCATGTAAGCAGAAGCATTGTAATTAAGGCTGTTACATCAATCCTGACAATTTCAGTCACCAGCATAAAGATGGCAAACACCGTGATGGCCAGTACGATAATTATCTGTAATTCCATTTCAATTTTATTTTTTCAATTTTTGAATAATTTTCGATTACTACTCTGGCTAAGCTGAATGCAGCAACCCCTGTTCTTTCTTTTTGTAGTACTGAACGGCCTCAGAAATATCGAAGAAGAAACATTCGTTGTTCATTTTTTCGGCTATTCCGGAAAGTTTTAGCTTATCCCTTACCGGTCCGTGAACTCCCGACATAAATATATTTATTCCTTTTTGATGCATATCATCGATTAACCGGTCAAGTACATCAATACCAGTAGAATCGATATCTGTAATAGCAGAGCCTTCAATTATTAATAACTCCAGCGGGGCACCGTGCTCAAACACCTTATTATCTATGGTTTCTCTGAAATGCTCCACATTTGCGAAATAGAGGTTTGAATCAAAACGATATATTAAGATTTCGTCCAGGATTTTTGCTTCAGGAAAGCGTCTAATATTCCTGTATGTTTGTGAGTCTCCGAGCTGACCCACTTCGGCGTAATGTGGTTTGGTACTTGAATAGATTACCACTGCCAGTGAAAGAATTACACCAATGGCTATTCCCTCTTCAATTCCCAAAAACAGAGTGGCAAAAAAGGTTACAGCCAGCATAGCCAGGTCTTTACGGTCCGTTCTCCATAACTTAATCATCTCCTTATAGTCAAACAGTCCGGCAACAGCCACAATAATAATGGCTGCAAGTACGGCACCCGGCAGATAATAAAAGAGAGGCGTTAAAAACAGAACTGTAAATGCTACAAGTATTACACTGAAAACTGATGCCACCGTTGAGTTAGCACCGGATTGGTCATTCACAGCTGTCCTCGAAAACCCGCCTGTAACAGGAAATGATTGAAAGAAAGAACCACCTATATTTGCACCACCCAAAGCTATCAATTCCTGGTTTGCATCAACTTTATACCCTTTTTTATTGGCATTAGCTTTGGCAACGGCAATTGACTCCATGTAGCTGACAAGAGCAATTACCAACACAATTGTCATTATCGGTCGAATATCACCTATACTTAAAAATTCAGTACTGAAAGAGGGCAGTCCTTTGGGGATATCTCCGACAATAGCAACATCATACTGGTTTAGCGCAAACAGATATGTAACCAAAATTCCAGCGGCCACGACAATAAGGGCAGACGGAAACGTGCGTTTCCATTTTTTTATGAGTACCATCACAGCAATTGAACCAATCCCAATAGAAGCCGTAATCAGATCTATATCAGATAAATTGAAAGCGGTGTGGTAAACAATTTCAAAAACCTTGTTTGTCCGTTCCATCTCGAGCCCGGTCAGGTTTTTGACCTGGCTCGCACCGATAATAATTGCTGCGGCAGAGGTAAATCCACTCAGAACAGGATGCGATAAAAAATTAACCATAAAGCCCATTCTGAAAAGCCCCATCAGAAACTGCACGAGCCCAACTCCAAAAGCAGTTAGTATGGCAAGCTGAATAAAGCGGTCTGAACCAACTTCAGCCAGTTCACCAACGCCTGCCAAAACCAGCAGAGAAACCATAGCTACCGGACCTACAGCAAGCTGCCTTGACGTTCCCAAAATGGCATAGATCAATAAGGGTACAATGGAGGCATACAAGCCGTACACAGGTGGAAGTCCCGCTAATACAGCATAAGCCATTCCCTGTGGAATCAGCATAATACCCACCGTAATACCAGCTGCTGCATCCCCCTTGAAAGTTTTCTTGTCATAATTTTTCAGGGTATTGAGCAGAGGGACAAATTGATTTATATAATGGGCTATACCTTTCATTTTTTTAAAAAAGGCCGGCAACTCTCTCAATTGCCGGCCATTAACCTTTTCGTCTGTTTTTTTATGCTAACGCTTTACTTTTGTAGTCTGTGAAGCTGTCCTCAATAAGGGTTACATCGAAACCTTTTCTTTTGAGAAATGCTGAAGCGACCGCCGACCGTCCACCTGTCATACAATGTACGTACAGTTTTTTGTCTGCAGGTAACTTATCTGTGTTTTCCATCAGTCTTGTGTGGGCAAAGTTAATTGCTCCATCCACTTTTGATTCTGAATATTCTGATGCTTTTCGCACATCCAGCACCAGTTCATCGCTTCCCAGGTTATCTACAACATCAAATGTTGCTACATCAAGTGAGCTCATTTCTCCGCCCTTTTCTTTATACAGAAAAAGATCTTTGGCGTTTACGAATCCTTTTACTCTGTCGAGCCCGATTCTGTAAAGATCCCGAACAGCTTCATCGAGCTGGTGCTCTTCCACAACCAGGTAGATATCATCATCTTCAGTGATAAAGGAGCCTGCCACAGTATTAAACTGCTTATCCAGGGGAGAAAGCAACGATCCCGGAATGTGGCCTGAAATAAACTCACTTCGGCCTCTTGTGTCTAATATTATAGCATCGCCATCCGCAGCCACTTTTTTAAGCTGATTAAGTGTCATCCGATTTACTTTTGGTAGTCCACCAATAATTGCCGGTCCAATTTTGTTGTCACGTTTCATTCGTGCAAAGTAGAGAGGCGGTTCCGGCTGACCTTCGAGGATAAATTTTACAAAGCTATCCTCCGAGGTTGCAGATTTGAGTGAGTTATTATATCGAAGCTCATAACCAACTGTAGATTCAGGAATAGCTCCTAAGGCCTTACCACATGCACTACCCGCTCCGTGTCCCGGCCAGATCTGCATATATTCCGGCATTTTCTTAAACTGCTCAACCGTTTTGTAAAGTGTTCTGGCAGATGGCTCCATTACATCTATTTGTCCTGCAGCGGACTCAAGTAGATCCGGTCGGCCAACATCGCCAACAAACACAAAGTCGCCGGTTGCCATGCCCATCGGCTCATCAGCAGCGGCACCATCTGTTATCAGGAATGTTAAATGTTCGGGAGTATGTCCCGGTGTGTGCCATGCTTTAATAGTGATGTTACCAATTTTAAACTCGTCACCATCATTCATAAACTCATAGTCGTAGTCGCTGTCAATCAGCCACTCGTACTTCCAATCTTTATCACCTTCATCAGAAGCATACACTTTTACACCCCGCTCGGCAAATTCACGAAGACCTGAAATGTAATCTGCATGAATGTGAGTATCTACAGCGGCTGTAATTGTCAACCCCTGTTTTGCAGCGTGATCGATATACTGGTCGACATCTCTCATCGGATCTATAACCACTGCGGTTCCGTTGGCCTGGCAGCCTACCATGTAAGCGTACTGAGCCAGTTTTTCGTCAAAGAATTGTTTGAAATACATAAGATTTCTCCTATTTGTTGTTGTGTTATTTGATATTCTTGTAAATTTCTGTCGGCGGGTGGGATGTTTTCGGAACGTTGTTTTAAATCAGAATTCTCTTAAATCCTGTAAGCTCATCAACACACTCCTCATTTGCCTCATCCGGCTTCGCCGTTTTCGCATCATATTTCCCCTCTCATGAGGAGATTTTCAGGCGTTGAATCAATAAAAAAATTCTGTTTTGATTCTGTCCCCTTCGCCAACACCTGTCACACCGTCGGTGTGGCTGTCCTCTCCCAACAGGGGAGGTTTACTCTCCTTTCCAAATTGTCAATGCGGTAATTTATCCCTTAATAATCCATAGGTGTACGTACCGGCAAGAGCAGCAAGGATTGGAATCACCATAATCGTTAAACCGCTACCCAAGAGTGCAAACATTGGGCCCGGGCACGCTCCCAAAAGAGCCCATCCCAGTCCGAACATACTACCACCAATCAGATATCGTTTAACTTGCGAGGCATCCTTTGGTGGGATGGAAATGGGGTTTCCCTGAGCATCCTTCATATCAAATCGCTTGATGATCTGAACAGATATAATCCCGACGATCACGGCAAGACCGATAATTCCGTACATGTGGAAATCCTGGAATCGAAACATCTCCTGGATTCTGAACCAGGATACTACTTCTGATTTCACCAATACAAAACCAAATGCCGTGCCAATTATTAAGTATTTTAAATATTCTGAAAATTTCATTTTAACTGATTATTTGAGAACCTGTCAGCATCTGAAAGTTCTGACAGTGTTCGGATTTTGATTATTTTAAAGTCTATTCGACATTGACAGTCCCAAAAGCATTCAGGAGGTTACTGTCAGTCCGGTTCTTTATCCCAAAATGATTGGATAGATCAAAAAGGTCATGATCAAGCCGCCGATAAAGAAACCGATAACGGCAATCAGCGATGCAAGCTGAAGATCAGAAAGGCCCGAGATTGCGTGTCCGGAAGTACATCCACCGGCATATCGAGCTCCAAATCCTACCAAAAATCCTCCAAGCACAAGAACCGTTAATCCAATTCCTGTACCCAGCATATCCCAGGCAAAGAGATCATCAGGAACCAGCCCGTTGAAATCCTGTATGCCAAGCGCTTGCAGGTCGCTAATGGTTGATGCTGCAAGAGCTATGGGTTCGGGATTGGCAAATACATATCCGCCCAAAAATCCACCTAAAACGGTTCCGACAAGAAACATAAAATTCCATTTACCGGCTGTTTTCCAGTCGTAGTTAAAGAACTCTACGTTTCCAAAATTACAGGCTGCACAAGCATGACGCAGGTTGGCAGATACTCCAAAAATTTTACCGCCAATAAGAAGTAAAATGGGTACTGTTAGCCCGATAATTGGACCGGCCACATACCAGGGCCACGGTTGATATAAAAAGTCTAACATGATTTTGAATACGTTTATTTATTGTTTCTGAGATAAAGATACACAACTTGTATGAACTTGTCAATACAAGTTGTGTATATCTAATTTTCACGCCCTTCCTTTCAACATCCCCTGCCAGTAAATCATTGGCAGCCAATCCCTTTTCATGTGATACATACTCCTGCGTTCTATGGCCTGATTAAATGGAAAAGAAGGGGTCATTTTACTCTCGTAATTAAATTCAGCAAGTATCAATTTATTGTAGCCGGTAATCAGGGGGCAGGATCCGTAACCGTCATAAGAGAGATTTTCATCAATTTTGCCTTTCACATGCAGTGATACCAGATTGCCCGTGACTACAGGGGCCTGCTTACGCACAGCCGCCCCGGTTTTTGCGTTTGGTGTGCTGCCTGCATCTCCCAATGAGAATACATTTGGATACTTTTTATGCTGCAGTGAATGTTTATCTACATCAACCCAACCCTCTGAATCAGCGAGAGGGCTGTTCTTTATAAAATCAGGTGAGCTCATAGGTGGTGTAACATGCAGCATATCGTACTCAATTTCCACTTCGTCCGCCGGCTTCCCATCTTTCATAATGTCATAAACAGCAATCCTTTCGTCTGCTTTAATCTCCTTAAGGTTATGCAGAAGCTTAACATCAATCCCATATCTCTTAATAACCGGCTGCAATGCTTCAGCAATTTCAGTTACACCAAATATTACCGATCCCGCACTGGTAAATTTTACGTCTATTCCATTCAATATACCTTCATTTTTCCAGGAGTCTGTTGACAAATACATGATTTTTTGCGGCGCCCCCCCACATTTAAATTTGGTGTTGGGCTGTGTAAAAAGGGCACGCCCTTTTTTCATGTTTTTAATGCACTCATAGACATAATCAACCTGATTATAGGAGTAAATACTGCAAATACCCTTAGTCCCGATGTTTTCTGCAAGACCCGGTATTGAATCCCAGTCAATCTGTATACCTGGTGCTACTACCAGGTATTCATAGGAATAGAATGCACCGCACTCCGTTTCAACGATGTTCTGCTCAGGATGAAATGCAACCACATAATCTTTAATCCAGGCTACGTCATCAGGCATAATATCCTTCATTAGTTTCTTTGATTTTTCTTTATGAAAAACACCTGCACCATTAAATGTCCACATCGGCTGGTAATAATGCACATCAGAGGGTTCGATAACTGCAATATCAGGTTTATTTAACTTTTTCTTTAGCTGAGCAGCAGTTGTAATCCCGGCAGTACCACCCCCTATAATTAAAAACTGGTGATGATTAGCATAGGGGCGTGCTTTCTCAGGATTTACATTTTTCCCCGAATAAGTTCTTAGTTTTTCCATGGTGATATGGTTTCTTGATATTTTAAATACATTAGAATAAAGATAATAAAAAAACATGTAAATACAAGTATTGATAATTACAATTCCTCTTGCTATATTATGATTGGATTGAGTTGAATCAAAAAAAGCAAACCCATGAAATTAAAGGACGGCATACCGCGACATGCACAAATCACAAACTGGCTTCGTAACCAAATTGAGACAGGTGAGTTTAAGCCGGATGAAAAGCTGCCTTCTGAAAATGAGCTGGCTAAAAAGTTTGATGTGAGTCGGGTTACAATTCGGAGAGCTCTTCAATCACTTGAAAGTGAATCCATAATTT
>SLGL01000136.1 GCA_007123785.1 Balneolaceae bacterium | reverse complement strand
GTAAATTCCGGTTTGCGTTTTCCTCTTATAATGGATGCAACTTCACTGCTCAGCCTCCCCAGGGGCTTGTCTTCAGCATCAATTAAAACCCACTTTTTGTCAACAGTGGATGGTGTTGCATTGTATGTTTTATTACTAATCGTATTCACGGATCTCTTTGTTTAATTCTGCAAAATTGATAAGTCGAAAAAAATAAGGGGAAATATTATGGATTGCAATATTAAATACAGATTCTTTATCACTCTGAAACGATTTATTGAGCAAGAATAGCAATAATCAGAGAGAATAAGCTCAAATTCAAAAGATATTTCCCGAAAAAAGCCTTATTTTTCAAAGCTGAATAAAAAAAGTTTTTAACACTGAAAATCCAACAGAGGAAAGATTTATGACAACCAAAAACCCGCTCTTACAAACAAAAATACCTTTTAATACGGGTTCAGGCGAAGCTCATCTCTACAGCCTGAAAAAATTAGAAGATTTGGGTTACGGCAAAATCAGTAAACTGCCTTTTACGATTAAAATTTTACTTGAAGCTGTTCTGAGAGAGTACGACGGCTACGCCATTACTCAGGATGACGTCAAAATTCTGGCTGATTATAATGCAAAAAACCCTGTCGGAGAAGTTCCATTTAAACCATCGCGTGTAGTACTTCAGGACTTTACAGGGGTACCCGCAGTTGTAGATCTTGCTGCTTTACGCTCTGCCATGAAAGAGATGGGTGGAAATCCACAGTCCATAAACCCGCAGGTGCCGGTAGACCTGGTGATTGACCACTCTGTTCAAGTGGATATGTTTGGGCAGGAATACGCTTTTATGTTCAACGTAGAACGGGAGATGGAGCGTAATCGAGAGCGTTACGAATTTTTAAAGTGGGGTAAAGAAGCGTTTAATAATTTCCGGGTGGTGCCTCCGGGCCGCGGAATTGTTCACCAGGTAAATCTTGAGTATCTGGCAAAGGGCGTGTTTACCCGTAAGGAAGATGACGGAACCACAGTTGCATACCCGGATACATTGGTGGGAACAGACTCTCATACCACAATGATTAACGGCCTGGGAATTTTGGGCTGGGGTGTTGGCGGAATTGAAGCGGAAGCCGCCATGCTTGGTCAGCCGATTTATATGCTTGTTCCCGAAGTTGTGGGAGTGAAACTCACCGGAAAGCTGCGTGAAGGTATTACTGCAACCGATCTTACACTTACTGTTACCGAAATGCTTCGTCGCCATGGGGTGGTCAGCAAATTTGTTGAGTTTTTTGGTCCCGGCCTAAGTAACATGAGCCTTCCAGACCGTGCCACAATTGCAAATATGTCGCCTGAATATGGTGCAACAATGGGCTTTTTCCCAATCGATAAGGAAGCACTGCGATATATGAGCCGGACCGGCCGCCCTGAAGAACTGGTGAAACTTGTTGAAGCATACACCAAAGAGCAGGGGCTTTTCCGTACAGATGATACGCCAGATCCGGAATTTACCGAAGTTCTGGAACTCGACCTCGGCGATGTGGAAACCTCACTCGCCGGGCCGAAGCGTCCGCAGGACCGGATTACGTTACCGAACATGAAAAAAACATTTGAAGCTTCCCTCACAAGCAATGATCCAACGATGGGTTTTAACCTCACACAGGAGAAACTTGCAAACAAAGGGGTGTTTAAAAATGGCCAGACTATTGATATGAAACATGGCGATGTGGTGATAGCTGCTATCACAAGTTGTACCAATACCTCCAATCCGAGTGTGATGCTGGGTGCAGGAATCATTGCGAAAAAAGCGGTAGAAAAAGGAATGAAAGTTCCTCCTTATGTTAAAACATCGCTGGCTCCCGGCTCTCGTGTTGTAACTGAATATCTGAATGAAGCAGGCCTGACCGATTTTATGGATCAGCTTGGATTTAACCTTGTAGGCTATGGCTGCACTACCTGTATCGGTAACTCCGGCCCTCTGCCCGAAGCTGTGGAAAATGCTGTTAAAGAAGGCGATCTTATAGTTGCCGGGGTGCTTTCCGGAAACCGAAATTTCGAAGGTCGTATCCACCCTTATGTGAAAGCTAATTATCTCGCATCTCCACCTCTTGTTGTTGCATATGCACTGGCCGGTACCGTGGACATTGATCTTGCCAATGAACCGCTCGGAAAAGACAAAGACGGAAACGATGTATACTTGCGTGATGTCTGGCCTACAACCGATGAGATCGCCGAATTCCTCGACAGTGCCATTCGTCCCGAGCTGTTTGATAAAATGTACAGCGATATTTTTGAGTCCGAAGCGTGGGACAAAATTCCAGTTGGCGGAGGTGAATTGTATGAGTGGAAAGAAGAATCTACCTACATTCAGGAGCCACCCTTCTTTAAAGGGATGGGTGAAACGCCCGAGCCAATCCGCCAGATCACAGGAGCCAAGGCATTGGTTAAGGTGGGTGATTCCATCACCACAGACCATATTTCACCCGCGGGTAACATCAAGGCAGACAGCCCGGCCGGCAAATATCTGATCGAAAACGGGGTTGAAGAAAAGGATTTTAACTCCTACGGATCACGAAGAGGAAATGACCGTGTGATGACTCGTGGAACTTTTGCCAATGTTCGGTTCAAAAACCAGCTTGCGCCGGGAACTGAAGGAGGTTTTACGAAGTACCATCCGACCGGCGAGGTCACCACAATTCATGATGCTGCTGAGCGCTACAAAAAAGAGGGTACTCCCCTTGTAGCACTGGCCGGAAAAGAGTATGGTACAGGGTCTTCACGAGACTGGGCTGCAAAAGGAACGATTCTGCTGGGAGTGAGAGCTGTGATCGCCGCTTCGTACGAGCGAATTCACCGGTCGAACCTGGTTGGAATGGGTGTGCTACCACTTCAGTTTGCAGACGGTGAAAGTAATGACAGCCTCGGACTGGATGGTTCAGAAACTTTCAATATTGAGATTGATGACAATCTGAAGCCACGGCAAACTGTAAAAGTAACAGCGAAAAAAGCGGATGGCTCCGTTCTTGAGTTCGATACTGTATGCCGGATCGATACTCCCGTTGAGATCGACTACTTCCGAAACGGGGGGATTCTTCACAAAGTTCTCCGCGATTATGTTGAAGAAGACAAAAAACAGCGAAGTTAATTTCTATTTCTAAATTTCGCGGCAGGCCGTAAAGGCATGCTGCGAAATTTTATTTTTTTAACCCGGTTCGATGCCGGGTTTTTTATTGTGGAGAAACAAAGCAGAAAGAATGAACAATCAGATTTTATTGATCGACTGTCCCGACAGAAAAGGGCTGGTGTACAACATAACAAAGCTTGTGTACAGCAGGAATCTGAACATCATCAGCAACCAGGAGTTTGTGGATACGGCTGCCAACCATTTCTTCATGAGAACTGTGATTGACGGGAATTCTCTGGATGCCGAATTCAAGCAGCAGCTTGTGAATGTATTACCGGATGAAGCCAATATCCGGCTTACGGCTATAAAAAAACGCCCGGTGGTGATTCTGGCCACCAAAGAACCTCACTGTCTTGGAGATCTTCTTCTTCGAAATACCTACGGTGAACTGCCCTGTGATATAAAAGCTGTGATCAGCAATCATACCCGCCTTCAAAGCCTGGTGGAGTCGTTTGGGATTCCGTATCATCATGTGCCTGTGGGAGAGCTGAGCCGGGAAGATCATGAACGGAAAGTTGACCAATGTATCAGACCGTACACTCCTGAGTATCTGGTTCTTGCCAAATATATGCGCATTTTCAGCCCGAAAATGGTTCAAAACTATCCCAACCGGATCATCAATATTCACCACTCCTTTTTACCGGCATTTATCGGGGCTTCCCCCTATCAGCAGGCGTATAACAGAGGGGTGAAGATTATAGGAGCAACATCACATTTTGTGACCGAAAAACTGGATCAGGGACCGATTATATCGCAGGATGTGATTCCGATAAATCATACCTACACGGCTGAAGATATGGCAAGTGCGGGGCGTGATGTGGAAACCAACGTTCTGGCTAAAGCGTTAAAACTTGTTCTGGAAGAGCGCGTGTTTATTTTCGAAGATAAAACCGTAGTATTTGAATAAACCACTATGCCTCCCCGGAATGATAAAATCTTTGCGGAAGATATTCGTATTTTACGCTTCCGTTTTTTTTACAAACTTACTTGAAAAACTGAATCATCACATTAATGCTCACAACAATCGAGACCGATAAAGACGTAAAAAAGACCGAACTTCCCAGTGGACTGAAAGTTGCCACCGAAAAGATCGACAGTGTGAAAAGTGTATCTGTCGGAATCTGGGTGAAAACCGGCAGCCGTAACGAAACTGATGAACAAGCGGGAATCACACACTTCCTGGAACACATGCTGTTTAAGGGAACTGAAAAACGCACTTCTTATGATATTGCCCAGAGTATGGAATCTGTGGGCGGCTACCTGAATGCTTTTACTTCTACTGAATACACCTGCTACTATTCCAGATGTCTCGATACCAAACTGGAGAAAGCACTGGATGTGCTGAGTGATATGGTGCGCCATTCACAGTTTCCCGAAGAGGAACTTGAAAAAGAGAAAAAGGTGGTACTCGAAGAGATGAAGATGTATCGAGACAGTCCGGATGATGTTATTTTTGAAGAATTCAGTGGCCAGGTGTTTCAAAATCATCCAATCGGCAGACCAGTCATTGGTCATGAAGAGACAGTTTCAGCATTTAAACGACAACAGCTTTTTGATTACATGGCCGACCGCTATCAGCCCGATAATCTTCTTGTTGCAGTGGCAGGTAATGTTGAACACGACCGGGTGATTGACCTGGTGGGCGAACTGCTGAATCAAAACGGCTCCAAAAAAACGGTAAATCCTGAACAACCACTGCCTGGTTATGAAGTCACGCAAAAAGAGGTGACAAAGCCGATTGAGCAGACCCACATGATTTTGGGCCGCCGTGCACTCAATTACAATCATCCTGATAAATATTTGCTGTTGCTGGCCAATACTATTTTAGGAGGGGGAATGAGTTCTCGCCTCCACCAGAATATTCGTGAAAAATATGGATACTGTTACTCCATTGGTCCGTTTAATCAGTCGTATGTGGATTCAGGCCTTTTCGGAGTGTACATCGGCACCGACAGAGAATATGTGTCGCACGTGCGCGAACTGATCACCAAAGAGTTCGAGCGGATTCAATCCGAAAAAGTAGGGGAAAAAGAGCTGAGTGAAGCCAAGGCGCAGTTGAAGGGAAAGCTGCTTCTATCCCAGGAAAATACCAGCAACCGGATGACCCGCCTCGCCAAGAGTGAACTCTATTTCAACCGGTTTGTTACCCTGGATGAACTGGTTGAAAATATTGATGCGGTATCCCGGGAAGATCTGCTTCGGTTCTCCGAGGATTTTTTTAATCCAAAGGTTTTTTCCGAAACACTACTGATTCCCGAAAAAGTGTAAAATTGACGTTGTACAAGTACTGAAATCTAGTGTCGTATCATTGCTATACTTTCGGTTTCTCAATTGTCGGATAAAGTTCAATAAGTCATCTGACGAGTTTTTCGAAAAATGAACCGTGTAAGATGATTGGGATGATCTCAGATCGACTCGTCTGATGACTCCTCCGTCATTTGATCGTTGACATGACACTAGCAGATATTCGGTTTCAAGAACCGATACTCAAAATTTCAATTGTAAATTCCTCTTATGACCACAATCAAACAACTTTCTGATCATCAAGATGAAATTGTAACTCTGAAAGGCTGGCTCTATAATATTCGCAGCAGCAAAGCGATTCATTTTCTGGAAGTTCGAGACGGTAGCGGACTGTGCCAGGCTATTGTTGCGGCGGATGATGTTTCAGATAAAGTATTTGAAGCAGCCGGTACATTAAAACAGGAGAGCTCGCTCGAAATTACCGGAAAGGTGGTGAAAGATGACAGAAGTATCGGTGGATATGAACTGCATGCAACCGATCTGAAGATTGTTCAGATTGCAGAGAATTATCCGATCACTCCGAAAGAACATGGTATCGAATTTTTGATGAATAACCGCCATCTCTGGCTGCGAAGCCGGCGTCAATGGGCTGCTATGCGGGTTCGGAATGAAATTGTTTTTGCCATTCACACCTTTTTTCAGGGGAGAGGTTTTATGCAGTTGGATTCTCCGATATTTACAGGAAATGCTGCTGAAGGAAGCACAACTCTGTTTGAAACGGACTATTTCGAAGAGAAAGCCTACCTGGCACAAACCGGGCAGCTTTACGGTGAGGCGATGGCAATGGCACACGGGTTGATTTATACCTTTGGTCCCACATTCCGGGCAGAGAAATCGAAAACCAGGCGCCACCTTACCGAATTCTGGATGATTGAGCCTGAAATGGCCTATTATGATCTGGAGATGAATATGGACCTGGCAGAAGATATGATCAAAGCGATCGTAAAAACCGTTCTTGAAAAGTGTGATGATGAACTCGATATACTTGAACGAAACACTTCTGTATTGGAAAAAGTAGCTGTACAGCCGTTTGAGCGAATGACCTACTCCCAGGCCGTCGAAAAACTTATTAGTGATGAGACCGCCTCTATGCTTGACAAGATGGCCGAAGAACGTAAGCAGGAACTGGAAGATATTACAAAAGAGAGTGAAGAGATTAAAAAAGAACATGGTTCTGCGAAAAAGTGGAGAAAGACTCAAATAGACCAGCGCATTAAAGAGATTTCTGTTCGAATTGACCAGATTGAAGAAGATCTCAGAAATATTCCGTCATGGAAGGAGTCAGCTCGTAACTTTGAGTGGGGCAACGATTTTGGCGGAAGTGACGAAACTGTTTTGATGATGCAGTTTGATGTGCCGCTGATTGTAACCCATTGGCCAGCTGAAATAAAGGCTTTTTACATGAAGCGGGATGAGACCGATAAATTGGCATTGGGAATGGACATTCTCGCACCGGAAGGGTATGGCGAAATTGTGGGCGGCAGCCAGCGGGAAGATGATTTGGCAACTCTCGAAAAACGGATTAATGAAGAGGGACTCGAGAAAGAGGTTTTTGAGTGGTATCTGGACCTTCGCAGGTACGGCTCTGTACCCCATTCCGGCTATGGCCTGGGCCTCGAAAGAACGGTGGCGTGGATTTGTGGTCTAACACACGTTAGAGAAACCATCCCATTCCCCCGAATGCTGGGGAGATTACGGCCCTGATTAATACCTCAAGGACACTTTCTGCCGACTTGCCCGGATTTCGTTTCACGGATGCCCCGTACAAGCTTACCGGGAGGAAACGTTTCGGTGCTCACAGAAAAATTATGAAATAATCTATTAATTAGATTCTGAATGTCTTAGCCCGGAAATCTCACATACGTTTCCGCTGCCATTTTTCAGAGACGCCCTGCCCACTACCAAATTTCTTGGTGAGAAATGCGGGAAAATGCCGGATAATTAAAATTATCTTCTGCCTTTCCGGGAATCTGTATGTATTACGTATTCAAGTATAAGCAGAAACCTTTGGACCTGGTAAATCAGCAAGATTTAAAAATTACAGAAATTCGTAAATATTCAAAATCGGTTGTATGATTCTGGGTTTTAATCAATTAATATTGATAAAATTTAATAAATATGATTAAATCAAGATTTTTTAATACAGCGAGTTATTTAATTCTTTGTATGATCGTATTTACAGCGACAGGATGCCAGGAAACAAACTTGGTTGATTATCAACAAAATCAACAGCCGGAAAGTACAGTGATGAATCAGGAGTTTTTCTTCAATCCTGATGATTTCAAAAATGATGGTGCATTTGTAACAATCTGGAAAACCGATAATCCTGGAAATTCAGAACCAAACCAGGTAACCATACCTGTTTATCCGGGGTAACATCGTTATACGGAATGTTCAGAGGGGCTTCTTCATTAAACAGTGATTTTGATCACTGGGATGTATCTGGTATTGAGGAGATGAGTGAGTTATTTACTGATGCTTCATCCTTCAATGGCAATATTGAAAACTGGGATGTATCGAAAGTAACGAACATGGGTTTTATGTTTCAGAGCGCTACTGTATTTAACCAGGATTTGGGTGGCTGGTATATCAGCAATGTTACTGAAATGGCCGGAATGCTGGATGGCTCAGCATTGTCTGTTGAAAATTACGATGCAACACTCATTGGCTGGGACAGCCAGATGGTTCAAAGCGATGTGGATACTTGGAGCACTGGGCCTGGAATACTGCAATGGAGAGGCAGCCCGGCAGTCTTTGATTGAAAATGATGGCTGGGTGATTTCAGGAGATGCCCTTACAGCAGGTTGTGCTGCTCTCACTATTCCGTTTAATATTGTGGAGGTATCATTTCCGCAAATAAATTC
>SLGL01000432.1 GCA_007123785.1 Balneolaceae bacterium | reverse complement strand
TTGAGGTGGATGGTGCCACCGGGTTTGAGCAATTTTCGATAGATGTTCAGGAATTTGGGCGATGTGAGCCTTTTCGAAATTCTGGCTTTCTTGCGGATATAGGGATCGGGAAAGATAATCCATATTTCATCCACTTCATCTTTGGCAAAGAAATGTTCGATGTGATCGATGTACATTCGAATGAAACGCACATTATCCAGCGGTTCCTCAAGTGCAATTTTTGCCCCCTGCCATATGCGGGGGCCTTTGATGTCGATTCCGATAAAATTCCGGAATGGAAATTTACGAGCAAGGTTCACAGTATATTCGCCTTTCCCGCAGGCAAGTTCAAGTGTAATCGGATAGCTGTTTTTGAAAATATCGGAATTCCAATTTTCTTTGGGCGGAGCAGTATCAGAGAAATCGGTGTACTCTAATACATTCGGAAACCGGCTTATGTCGGAAATCCGTTTTCGTTTATTTTTTCCGGACATCGGGTTGAATAATGTGAACGATCTGGTTTTTGGATTCGCTTGGGAATGAAGTTTTCAACCGAAATAGGCAGGCTCATTTCCCTTTTTCCACTTAATATTACAGCCGATGCTTGGAATTTGATTTTCGGGAGACGATTCCCCTTCAAGCATCAGATCGGTGGCGTTTCGCAGATCAGATCCGGTCGGTTCAATGCCGTTATTGGGCCGGGAGTCATCAAACTGGCCTCGATAGAAAAGTTCGTGTTTTTCATCAAACAGAAAAAAGTCGGGCGTGCAGGCGGCTTTGTAAGCCTTGGCAACTTCCTGGGTTTTATCAAAAAGATAGGGAAACGGATAACCAAACTTTTCGGCATCTTCTTTCATTTTATCGGGACCATCCTGCGGGTGGGTTTCCACACTATTCGAACTGATTGCTACGATTCCGATTCCTTTGTCCATATAATCAGCAGCATACTTTACCAGCGCTTCTTTTATGAGTTTTACGTATGGACAGTGGTTGCAGATAAACATCACTAAAAGTCCTTGGTTTCCTTTGTAACTGTCGCTTGAAACGGTTTTTCCTGTGATGGTATCTTTCAGTGAAAAATGCGGTGCTTCGGTTCCAAGAGGGAGCATGGTTGAGTTTACAGCAGCCATCGTTGATTATATAGTTTAAAGATTATCGTTGTGTGGAGTATGTCTTTGATTAAACAAAAAATAAGGAATTTCCGGTCATTGATCAGGAAATAATGGTAAAATGCTTGTTCCGTAAATCAGAAGCCGAATCCCAGCTTTAATTCAAAGCGGCTGGCAGAATGAGTTTCATTATTTGCAATGTTTAATCTGTAGGAGGGTTCAAAAGTCACGCTGAATGATCTGTCACGGAGAACAGATACCGGAAATCCAAGAGTAATTCCGGTATTATAATGCCAATTCTGAAGTTCTTCGCTGTTAGAAAGATCCGTACTGTTTTGTACATGAGTATTATAACCGTAACCGTTTAACCGCTGATCGGAAAAACCGGTTAAATTTGAATAAATTCCTATCTGTGGAAAGAGTGCAATGTTTCCAATGTCGAATCTTTGAAAAAGATTGAAGACCGTTTTTATACCTCCTCCGGCAAATCCAAAGTCTGCGTTTCCGGCTAAACTATAATCAGAGAAACTCACATGTCCCTGAAATTCTGCCCTGATACCGGCTCCTGAGTTAATATATTGTGTGTAACCAACATGTGGCCCGAATGTGATATTGTAGCCCGCAAACGGTTCAGAATTATTCGGGTTTTCATTATCGTATCGGTAGGCAAAAAGTACGCCAATATCCATGTTGTCGTCTAAACGGTTGCTGTAAACGAGAGAAAGGTTTTCAGAAGATGGTAAATTGGTCAAGCCTGAAGATGTGATTTGAATTCTTTCAAAGGCCAGGTAGCTACCCTCTCCTTCGTCATAAATGCTTTGAGAAATTGCCGGGTATGTTGCTGTTATCAATAAAAAAAAGAATAGAAATGATGTAAAATATTTCATCGGAAGATATTGTTAATATTGGTCTAATACATTTGTTGAACGGGTGTTTGTTTACTATTATTTTATTCTACGACCGCGTCATCTGTTAAAGTTGGGAGAGTTATCGGACGAGTCAATTTGGGGTCATCCGAGAACAGACCAAAATGCATTGGATAACGATTCTACATGTTAAAAAAGATTCAATTGGCCTGTTTCCGGCCGCTTAAAATCATTGCTGTTGAGCCTTGTAACAGTCTGGTTCAGCCCCAGACGTTTGGCATGAATTTCCATCAGTTGTTTGAGTTGTTCTCCATAGGCTCCCTCAACTCGGAACCGCTCGCCGAACTCCGAACGATTCAGTTTTCCGTTTTTCAGACTTTTGACCCGGTTGATCACCTTCTCTTTCCGGTTGGGATGGTGATCATCGAGCCATTTCACAAAAAGATCTTTTACGCTATAGGGGAGGCGTAAATTTACAAATGCCACTGACTTCGCTCCCGCTTCGGCAGCGGCTTCCATTATAGGTACCATCTCCTCATCGGTCAGACCGGGAATAACCGGAGCGATATTCACATGCACAGGAATGCCAGCATCGGTAAGCTTTCGTACTGCCTGAAGCCGTTTTTGGGGACGGGATGTTCTTGGCTCCATTGTATTGGTGATGGAAGGATCCAGAGATGTGATGGACAAAACAACTTTAACTGCATTTTTTTCTGCAAGCCGGGATAGGAGGTCAATGTCTCTGGTAACCAGGTGATTTTTTGTGATGATGACCAGCGGATGACTGCATTCGGCCATAACATGTATACAGTTTCGTGTGATTTCCAGTTTTTTTTCGATAGGCTGGTAGGGATCGGTAACACCACTCATAATCAGAGGCTGAGGCTTCCAATTTTTATCGGCCAGTGCTATACGGAGGAGCCTGGGTGCATCGTACTTAACGACAATTTTCGATTCGAAATCCAATCCTGCGCTCATTCCAAGGAATTCATGAGTGGGCCGTGCATAGCAATATACACAGCCATGTTCGCAGCCGCGATATGGATTTACACTCACTTCAAAACTGATGTCAGGACTTTTATTCCTGGAAATAATCTGTGAGGTATGATCGGTTAGAAGTTGGGTTTTGGGGCGGTTCAGCTCTCCCGTTTGTTCATCCACATCATATTCCAGATGCGTATCGCGAAAACGGTTTTTGGGATTATGGGCCGAACCGCGCCCTTTGATTGGTTGTGACATAATATACACATATATTGTACATGTAAATTATGGCGAACTCCACACTTTTCCAAACAACGCTATACCGCTCTTCAGAACAACCAGGTCTGAGCTGCGTAATTTATCAAGCTCTACCTATTTATCCTGCAAAGTAAATTTTGGTTTTAGGTTTTTGTCCATCAGATAAATGGGATTTCTGTAAGGTCGGAACATTTTTTGTATTATTTTTATCGGTTCGGAATTAACAAAACTGCTTTATGGACAAAAAAACCTGGGACAAAGCCCTCGATGTTTATGACACACTGGGCAATTTGAGCATTGATGAGTTTATGCAAGAACTGGATACAATTGGTGTTTCTGATGAAATTCGTGAACTGCTTGTAGATATGAAAACATCAGAAGATGATGCCTTCAGCTATTTTGATGAAGTGAGCGACAGGATGGAGAAGTTTTTAGAACCGCCGATTCCAAAAAAGCTGGGTGCCTGGTCTATTCACTCTCTGATCGATTCAGGCGGAATGAGTTCGGTTTACATGGCCGAGCGAGATGGCGACCAGTTCCATATGAAAGCGGCAGTTAAATTTATCCATTTTGCCGGGTTTAATCCCCAGGTAATGGTTCGTTTCCGGCAGGAGATGCAGTTTCTTGCCACACTCAATCATCCAAATATTACACGGATAATTGATTCGGGTATTACCGAATACGGTACCCCCTGGTATGCGATGGAGTTTGTCGATGGCCTGCCGATTACCCGTTACTGTAATGAAAATAATCTCAGCCTGAGGGAACGACTTAAGCTTTTCAGTAATGTGTGCCGGGCTGTTCAGCATGCTCATAAAAACCTGATTATCCACCGTGACCTGAAACCATCGAACATTCTTGTGAACCGGGAAGGTGAGGTGAAACTGCTCGATTTTGGTATTGCAAAAGCACTTTCCGATGAACTGTCCGTACGGACAGAAACCCCGCTAACCAGGGAAGGCCAGGCAATTATGACTCCTGAGTACGCCTCTCCTGAACAACTTGAGGGGAGTGTGGTAAATATCACCTCAGATATCTATTCCCTTGGCATCATTCTGCATGAACTGATCACCGGAACCAAGCCTTTCGATTTTAGTGGAATGAGCCGCGTTCAAATGGTCATTGCTTTAAAAGAGAAGCCGGTTGCCCGGCCCGGAAACACATTTAAAAACCAGCCCGAAAAACCATCGGGAATTGGTGTGACCAAGATCAGCCGTGAGCTCGACGATATTCTATTAATCTCTCTCCGTGCTGAACCGGAACGCCGGTACGAATCGGTAGAGCAGTTTGGCCGGGATGTTTCCAACTTTCTGAATAATGAACCGGTGATGGCCCGGGCCGATTCGCGCGGATACCGTTTTAAGAAATTTCTTCAGCGAAATCGGACAGGAACTGCACTGACTGCCTTATCATTAATCCTGTTAATCATCGGGGCAGGCGGAATTTTGTGGCAGGCGGAGCAGACCCGGATCGAGGCAGAGCGGGCTGCAGCTGTTACCAATTTTATTGTTGACATGTTTGAAACATCTGATCCTGCCATTTCGGGCCAGCCCGATATTACTGTGAGCGAAGTACTTGAGAGAAGTGTCGAACGGATAGATCGTGAACTGCAAAACCAGTCTGCAACACAGGCCGATATTATGAATGTGGTGGGGCAGGTTTATAGGAATATTGCCAAATTTGATGAATCCCGGGTAATGCTGGAGGGCTCGCTTGAGAAAAACATCGGGTTGTATGGAGAAGAGCACGCCAATGTAGCGGCCGGAATTAACGAGTTGGGGCAGTTGTATTTCTATATGTCTGATTATCAGGCTGCCGATTCCCTTCACGCCAAAGCCCTTGAGATGCGTACGAGCCTGCTTGGCAATAATCATAAAGCTACGGCTGAATCAAAAAGAAACCGGGCAATTGTTCTGACAAATCTGGGTGAATATGAATGGGCAAAAGAGCTTCACAAAGAGGCGATTGAAACACTTATTGCCATTCACGGTAGGCAACATACCGATGTCTCCTACGGAATCCACCGGCTGGGCTATGCCTATCATCGGGCTGGCGAATATGATGAAGCTGAAAAATATTATCAGGACGCACTTGATATGAAAGAGCAGCTTTTTCAGGGACCGCATCCCAGCTATGCTGGTGTATTGAATGACCTGGGAATGCTTTACTACCATATCGCAGATTTTAGCATGGCTGAAGAGATGCATCGACGTGCGATGGAGATGCGCAGAACACTTTATGGAGATGCCCATCCGGATATTTCGATGAGTCTGAACAACCTGGGGTTGGCTATGCGATATCAGGATAAGTATGATGAAGCCGAAACCTATTTTCTTGAAGCTATCGAAATGAGAAGAGAAATTTTCGGGGATGAAGATATTGGAATTGCCTATTCTCTGAACAATCTCGTGCCAATTTATACATCACGAGGTGATTATGATAAAGTGGATCGTATTCACGAGGAGTCGCTGACCATCCGCAGGGCGGTGTTCGGGGATGTTCATCCCGCTGTTGCACTGATGCTCAATAACATCGGACGACACATGAGGGAGACGGAGAGAACCGAAGAATCATTCGCATATCTCGAAGAAGCGTTTAAAATTTATGAAGAAACTACAGGGCTGTCTCATCCTCATGCTGTGATTAACCAGCTTAACCTGGCCTTTTCGCACCGTAATACGGAAGACTATGAACAGGCAATGGAACTGATGGTACAGGTGAAAGAGCGAAGGCAGGAAATATACGGAGGAGAACATCTCTACTTTGCAGATGTACTCTACGAAAAAGCCCGTATCTACAGAATGATGAATGAAGATGAAAAGGCGACTGAACTATTTGCAAGTGCAGCCAAAGTGTATGAAGAAATATTTCCGCAGGGTGTGTCGGAGCATACATCAGCGCGGATTTATCTGAGTGAAATTCTGGAAGAGGAAGGATATACTGAAGCAGCGGAAGAGCATCTCTTAACGATGTTTCAACTGCTTGAAAAAGATCACAGTGGTCACTCTGATATGGAGCGAATTGCAGAGAAGCTGATTGATTTTTATGACCGGAATGGGACTTCCGAAGAAAAAGAGCCGTTTGAAAAGATTTTAAATGAGTTTTAAATTTCCAAATAGCCCGGATTTTTACCAAACATAATACGGGATAGAGGGAATCCGCAATAGTTCATTTTTTACCAGGCGCATAAAGTATTTCAAACCAGGAGTTTTTTTGCTGGATTTTGTTTCAAGCTTGAGTTTGATTGTTCAGAGATTCAGGGGGATGTTCATCAGAATTAAGAAAAATCGAAGGACACCTCTCTAACCCGCATTTCTCACCAAGAAATTTAGTGTGAGAAATGTGGGCTAAATCTCCCCTTATTAAGGGAGACTTATTCCAATAATCGAACTCAGTTTACAAATATTCCCTGATCGCGGTGAGAATGATTTGCAAGGAATCTTCAAGAAGTTCCTGTTCGATGATAAGTGGCGGAGCGATGCGAACAAGTGTGTTGGAGTGGAGGGTCCAGCCGAGAATCAGGCCTTTTTCAAAACAGGATTTTACTACATTTTGAGTCAATTCTGCATCTCTGAGCTGTAAACCGAGCATGGCCCCTCGTCCGCGCACTTCGGTGATTCCGGATCCAGTTAGAATTTTTCTTGCTGTTTTTTCGATCATCCCTGCTTTTTTTTCGAATGAACCGGACAGTAAAACCCGAAGATTGGCGAGAGCAGCTGCACAACTCACCGGGTGACCGCCGAATGTGGTCACATGGTTGAGCGGAGGATCGTATTTGAATGCCTTAAAAATATCGGATGAAGAGACAAAGGCACCCATCGGCATTCCGCCGCCCATCGCTTTGGCGAGGCATAGAATATCTGGCACAATGCCGTAGTGTTCAAATGCGAATAATTGTCCGGTACGAAAAAAACCGGTCTGAATCTCATCAAAAATAAGCAGAGAACCGGCCTCATTGCAACGATTTCTCACTTCGCGGAGCCAGTTGTTCTCTGCCGGGATGATACCGCCTTCTCCCTGGATTGGTTCCATGATAACTGCGGCCGTGGTTTCATCGATCATATCCAGGCCGTCAAAACTATTGAAATCGAGAAAATGTACATCCGGCAGCAGTGGTTTGTAGGGATCGCGATAGACGCTGCGACCGGTAACACTGAGTGAACCGTGCGTATCCCCATGGTAGCTGTTAAGAAATGCGACAAGTTTTTGTCTTCCGGTTGACTTTTTTGCCAGCTTAAGTGCACCCTCCGTTGCTTCCGTGCCGCTGTTCACAAAATAGACACGATCAAGATTACCAGGGAGCTGACTACACAAGAGTTGTGCAAACCGGCTCTGTGGTTCCTGGATAAACTCACCATATACCATCACATGCAGATGCTTGTCAAGTTGACGGCGAATTGCATCAATCACGGCGGGATGGCGATGGCCCAGGCTGCTTACGGCAATTCCAGAAATAAGATCAGTATAGCGTCTGCCATCAGTTGTATAGATAAAACAACCCTCTGCCCGGTCGATTTCGAGGCCCATCGGTTCATCGCTGGTCTGTGCGATATGCCTGAAAAATTTTTGTCTGGTATCTGACTGTTTCATCATACTTTTTAAAAAGTAAGGAAAAAAGGAAAAATATCACCAGACAGTAAACTAAGAATGTTCCCACTCATCAAGCAGTGTCAGGAATTCTTCCTGACGACTCATAGTTTTATCATCGGCATACCATTTGTGAAGGCGTTCTGCAGTTTCCCTTGAAGAAAGATCTTTTTGATTTTGAAGTGAAGTATAAAGAGCCTGGCTTTCAGCAGACCGTGGCCCCCAGCTGCCCAGTACATCAAGGTTGTGGGCATCCAGACAGATAAGTTTGGGAATGGAACGGCTTTTTATTCCAGTAAGAAACTGGTTCATAATTTCCAGATTTTCGTCCCGTAGGATATAGCGGGTTTGAATTTTGCTGCTCAGGTCAGCCATTTTCTGGATCACCGGAATAGATTGTGCAGCATCTCCACACCAGGCTTCGGTAAGGATCAGCCAAATCATCGGACGGGCTGTTTGCTGAAGTCGGTTCTCCAACTCCTCACTGATTTCGGACCGTTTATCAAGTCTGTTCATACGGTGTATGTTCATTTTAGTGTAGTGCAGC
>SLGL01000299.1 GCA_007123785.1 Balneolaceae bacterium | reverse complement strand
CTTGTGAAATATGCGTTCCAGAACAACATCATTTCACCAGGTGATGAATAATCGCCACTTCGTTTGGCATTAAGAATTCTACATTCCTGATTACGCCTTTTTACGTATTTGGTATCCGAAAAAATACGCCCTAAAACCTATATCATAAAAATAT
Organism: Balneolaceae bacterium; assembly: GCA_007123785.1. Lineage (GTDB taxonomy): Bacteria > Bacteroidota > Rhodothermia > Balneolales > Balneolaceae > Rhodohalobacter. The sequence goes on along the minus strand of SLGL01000299.1, from coordinate 8,189 downwards.
TGCTGTTCTTAGATTTCTATTATGGATAGTAATACGCATAATATCAGTATAATCTCGGACCAAAAAGTACGAGCCCGTATCATTCAAAACCTAATCCAAAAAGGGTTTGACCCTGCGGTTACAGTTACTGTTGCAGGCTCTGAAGATTATAATATAATGTATGGTGAATTTGATAAGCATCTCATTCTTGTAGATTTGATTAGTATTGAGAAACCCTCCCGTCTGCTAATAAAAGAGATCAGAGAAACGATGCCCGGAGTGAAAATTATCGCTCTTCATATCTACCGCTCGCTTATGCTGGTAAAACCTTTATATGATATGGGAATTAATGGTTACATCTACTACGAGCCAAGCCGTAAAGAGTTAATACAAGCCATTCATTCTGTCTTTGGCGGAAGCAATTACAAACCTGAATACCTGGTTCATACGTAAAAACACCTAAGAGCATTCGGTGGAGGTTTTTAGGTAGTTACCGAGAGTTAATCTCAGGCTTATCATACCAACTTATTTAATAGTAAAAACAATAGCTTATCTTAGGTAAATATCAATAATATTTCGTCAGAAAAACAAAAATATGAGCCCACTCCGAAAAGTCTAAAATGGCTGATTTCACCCTTCATATAGGCTTTAAAAGTAACAAATTTAAATAAAAAGTACTTTTCGGAGTGGGCTCAAATATCTATGTAAGACAAGTCAAAAATAGACCGGAGCTATTACCCAGTGAAAAAACCATTTTAAATGCTTTAAAATATTAAGCTCCTATCCGTTACAGGTACAACTTAAAACCTTTAACCTTTAAATATAAAACTGGCAAGGCTCCCCTGACTGGTCATGAATGAACTGATACACTATAGAACATTTAAACGGAAAGAGTCCGAAACTGGTTTCTGTAACTACATATTGCGTTAATGACCATGTATGACAGGAAAAGGGCAAAATTGATGCTTAATACAAAAGCATCGAAACCCAAATAGATGCTTTTACGGATTAACTAATGAAAATATTGATTATAGAGGATGATGCTATACAGGCACTGAGTCTTGAAATGATCATCAAAAAAACAGGAATTAAAAAGATAAAAAAAGTTCACCATGCAAGTGAAGCACTGGATGTAATTGCACAATACAAACCTGACCTGATGTTTGTTGATATCAATCTCAGTTCATCAATTTCAGGAATAGATATTGTTAAAAAAGCTCAAGAAGAAAGTGAGATTTCAGTCGTTTATATTACCGGAAACTCAGACAGCACCTATAGAAAAAAGGCTGAACAGACTCAATTTATTGATTTTTTGATCAAGCCTGTGCACCCTAAAGTTCTCGAAAATCTCATTGCAAAAGAAATGTCCTTAAACTAATGTTGTGTCAAGAATGAAGTTTCGCAAGAAACCCGTCCCGAATTGTCGGGATTTCCTTGTTACCAATGGCAGTAAGAATGAAATTCTACAGCCTTTTTGAAATAAAAACATTGCGGGTTTTCCCGTCATTTTATCGTTGACATGACACTAATTCATTTTTCTTAAAAATATGGTGTATGAACCCTAAAAATGAACTGTTACGTATTCAGTCCCTTCGATCTTATCTAATAAACGGTAATGAATCTTCAGAAGAGTTTGATGACCTTACTGCACTTGCGGCATCCATCTGTGAAGCTCCTATGGCAAATATCAACCTTATTGATAAAGATGAACAATGGACCAAATCAGTGTTTGGAGCCTCTGAAATCAACATGAGAATGCCAAGAAATGAGTCGGTTTGCCAATACACCATACATGAAAATGTTTTGTTTGAGGTTCCTGACCTCACCAATGACGACCGCTTCAAAAACCTGCCTTATGTAAAGAACAAACCTTTTATTACTTATTATCTCGGTGCTCCGCTTGTTGATCCCAGTGGTAACATCATAGGTGCATTGTGCGTGCTTGATCATAAACCGAGAAAAATGAGCAAAAAACAGAAACACCAGCTACAAATTTTAGCCAGGCAGGTAATGGCTCATTTTGAACTAATAAAACAGAATGCTGAACTTTATGAGCTGAATAAGCATAAATTAAATCTCATGAAGATTCTCAGTCACGATATTCGCTCTCCGCTTAGCGGAATTATCGGAATGAGTTCACTGCTTATGGAAAGCACAGAATTTAAAGACTCGGAAACCAGACAGTTATTACAGCTACTCTCTCAGTCAGCACATCAAATGAATGTTATGGTTAATGATATCCTTAATTATACCATTATGGATTCAAAGGGTTTTTCGCTGAACCTGAAGGAAACCGACCTGCACTATATCATTGAGCATGTTGAGAAGCTTTATAAACCAACGGCTAATCTGAAAAAAATTAATCTCGATTTTCAAATAAAAAATGTAGATAGATACCTCCTCCTTGACCCTGAAAAATTTGAACAAATTCTTGGAAATCTCATTTCAAATGCCATTAAATTTACGCACGAAGGCGGGTACGTTGAAACTATCTTTGAGTTGGATGAAAACGGTCAGCTATTGCTAACCGTCCGTGATAATGGCATCGGTATGAGCAATGAAATGTTATCAGGTCTGTTTAAAATGGACTCTTCTTACGAAAGACCGGGTACTACCGGAGAAAAAAGTACTGGCCTTGGCTTATCCATCATCAAACATTTTACCGACTTGCACAACGGTACAATCTCCGTAAACAGTAAGCCCGGTTCCGGTACAGAATTTATGATTCGTTTTCCACTTACCTATAAGACTGAAGCAAATATACTTTGATTCTGTATCCCTCGTAACTTTAAATCAAAAATATTTCAGCATTCAAATATTACCCTTACATTTCCCTACATTTCAGAATTAAGAATCGTTAGAATTTTGAATGGCGGGATGTGCCACAATTAAAAAAAAGAGAAGGTAGAAATGAAACATTTCTCATCGAAAGAGAGCAAAGAACATGTATTTAGTGAAGTTGAAAAATTTTTGGTCCTGAAAGAGATTCAAATTTCTGGTAAAGATCAGAACCGGCCATGGGGTGGTTATTTTCTAATTGATAACCTATCTCTTGATCGCTTCATAAACTCTTTTTTTCCTCAGGCTAAGTTAAACCGGCAAGAGGGCAATACCATGCTGAGCCCGAAAGTTTTGCTGGTTCAGCCCGGAAAAAGACTTTCCTGGCAATATCATAATCTGCGTTCGGAGGTTTGGTCAGTAATCAGCGGTTCGGTTGGAGTTATCATGAGTGATACTGATAAACAGGGAGATATTACAGACCACAAAACCGGCGCCACTATTTATGTAAAACAGGGAGAACGCCATCGTCTCATTGGACTTAAAGAATGGGGTATAATTGCCGAAATCTGGCAACACAACAATCCCTCTGCTCCTTCTTCCGAAGAGGATATTGTTCGTCTTGAAGATGATTTCGGGCGATAATTTTCCAGAAGTTCATTTCCGTTTTCATCAGTACGGCCGGTTGAAAGTAACTATTCCCGATTGAGAGTAGAGAATGTATTTTTATCTTCAAATAAGTACATTCAGTCAGAAATGAAATAAACTTCTGCCATGCCTCACGAAAAAAATTTCCAGGACCTGATACAGTTATTTAATATATCAAAATACAAGGCAGACTCCTATCACGAAATTCCTGATGAACGTTACTTTATGAAACCGGCTCCTGACCAATGGAGTGCTGATGATATTTGCAAGCATCTCATATTATTCAACAATCAATATATCAGATCAATTGAGAAAGCGGCCGAAAAAGTGCCGGTTACATCTGAGTCGAAAGAGTTGTTTAAGGCAAGCTTTCTAATACGGTTATCTGCCAGGTATTTAGAGCCACCATACAAAATGAAGATTAAAACCATAAAACCATTCCGTCCGGAACCGGGGTCTTCCGAACCGGATAAATCAGAATCTGTCAGCCGTCTCGGGAAAACTCAGGATGCCATGATCGATCTGCTGACCGGCTTCAGGGAAAACCGGATCGACCTTGAGAAAACAAGAGGAAAAAATCCGGTTTTTAGCTTTATTAAAATGTCCGTTATAGACTTTTTTATACTTCTTGATGCACACCAGCGCCGACATTTCTGGCAGCTCGAACAAACTCTTGAAAAAATCCAGAACTCCTGATAGCCGAAAAACATTCAGAACTCTGGTGTCCCGCCTGCCTACTCCTTTACCGTCACATATTTTAGAATGTCCACTACCTGGTCCGGAGTTTTGGTAACAGCTAAAGCCGCAGCATCAACCTCTTTCAGGGCGTGGGTATGTTCTTCGGGATGCATTACAACCAGCTTTTTACCGAGTGCAGCAGCATAACCTGCATCAAAAGCAGCATTCCACTGACGGTATTTTTCACCGAATTTAACGACTACGATATCAGCTTGTTCAATCAATGTACGAGTACGAATCGCATTGATTTTACCACCTTTGTGATCCTTCCAAAACGTTTCTTTTTCTTCTCCCAGAATATCTGTCCCCACATCATCACTTGCTGAGTGATCCGTAACCGGTGCTGAGACTGCAACCGGCAGATTTTCTTTTTCAATTCCATCTTTAATCTCTTCCCGCCAGTTTGAGTGAATCTCACCGGAGAGGTAAACATTCCATGTCATATTTTTCTTTTCTTGAATTAATATTTCGGGATGTTACTATCACATCCATTTTGCTTTGAGTAAAAATTCCAGTGCTGTGTCAACTGTAAAAGTATTAGAGAGTCATCGGACGAGTCTATCCGGGATCATCCCAATCTACTTAATTGGTTCATTTTTCGATAAAAACATCCTGTCACTTACCTTGCGTCTTAGAATCGACGCTATCACATCCATCAACAAAATTCCAATCGCTGACAATCCGAACTTTTAAAAAAAGTTGTTAAAAACTATCAGATCTTATCCACGCACATAAACGGCCTGAGTACTTCCGGTACAATCACATCACCTGCTTCGGTCTGGCAGGTTTCAACAATCGCAGCCACTACACGCGGAAGTGCAAGCCCCGACCCGTTCAGAGTATGTATCATTTCGGTTTTGCCTTTCTCATTCTTAAAACGAAGCTGCATGCGGCGGGCCTGAAATGAACCAAAATTGGAACATGAACTCACTTCCAGCCACCTTTTCTGTCCGGGGCTCCACACCTCGAGATCATATTTTTTTGTTTGGGTAAATCCCATGTCACCTGTACACATCAACAGGGTTCTGTAAGGCAGTTTCAGCTTTTTCAAAAGAGATTCTGCGTATTCCCTCAGCGTTTCAAGTTCAGCATCAGACTGTTCGGGATGCACAAATTTTACCAGTTCCACTTTGTCAAATTGATGCAGGCGGTTCAACCCACGCACATCTTTCCCGTAACTCCCTGCTTCACGCCGCCAGCAGGGAGTGTAGGCGGTATAGTAAATCGGGAGATCATCCATCGACAGAATTTCATCACGGTGGAAATTGGTAACAGGAACCTCCGCAGTTGGGATGGTAAAAAAACCGTCTCGTGGAATGGTGTACATCATATCTTCTTTATCAGGAATCTGGCCTGTTCCGCGGGCAGAATCTTCATTCACAAAATAGGGAGCCTGAATTTCCTGGTAGCCATTCTCCACCGCCTCATTCAGAAAAAAGTTAATGAGCGACCTCTGGAGCCTTGCCATCGCACCTAAATAGAACGGAAAACCGGCTCCGGTTACTTTGGCACCCCGCTCAAAATCGATCCATTTTTTCTCCTCTGCAATCTCCCAGTGGGGCTGGCGCCACTCTTCTTCAGCCGGTTCTCCCCAGGATAAATAAGTCTCATTATCTTCTTCCGTGTATCCAACTGGTACCGATTCATCTGGCATGTTGGGAATTTGGTAGAGAAGCTGATCCCGTTCAATCGCCAGTACACTCATCTTCTCTTCCAGCTCTTTCACTTTTTCTTTGCTGTCGCCGGTTTCGCGAATCAAATTTTGGGCTTCTTCTTTTTTCCCCTGCCCCATCAACTGGCCGATCTGTTTTGCCTTTTTGTTACTCTCAGCACGAAGACGATCCACCCGGGTAACCACACTGCGCCACTCTTCATCTTTTTCTATTACAAGATCTACAACTTCGTTATTCTTTTCTCCCTTGTGGAGCATCGCCTGTTTCACAAGCTCCCGGTTTTCGCGAATAAAATTAATATCAAGCATATTTTGAAATATCTGCAATTTGTTTTTGTTCCACAGCTTCCAAAGATACAAGTAGTATCAAAGTGATTGAAATTTTTTCACCGAAAGGGAGTCATTTTTTTGTTGCTCTTATTTGCACCTTTATTTACATAATTATTCCGATTTCCAATAAATACACATTGTTTTCCTAACTAATTAAAGTTAATTTTAGATTGAATTAGAAATTTTAGGCAACAAAGGGACTTATGGTACATCAATTGGACGAAACTGATATTAAAATATTAAACCACTTGCAAGAAAACGGGCGTGCCCAGCGTAACACAATCGCTGATATAGTTCATCTTTCTGTACCTTCAGTATCAGAGCGAATGAGAAAGCTTGAAGAGAAAGGGCTCATCTCTAACTACAATGGGATACTAAATGCAAAGAAATTCAATTTCGACATCACTGCCTTCATTTTTGTTGAGGTTGACGGATCGGAACGTTATCCATCTTTTGTTGAACGTGTTACCGAGCACCCTGAGGTTCTCGAATGTCACTCCATCACCGGAGATGGTTCCCACATACTTAAAGTTCGTACTAAAAATACCGAATCTCTCGAAAAATTCCTCTCACTTATTCAAACCTGGGAAGGTGTAACACGAACACGCTCAAACATTGTTCTTTCTACATTTAAAGAAACCCGTAAACTGCCGATCGAGCAAATCGAAGAAATTAAAAAATAACAGACTGCCACTTTGCAGCTATTGATCTTTTTATTCTTGCCCTGGCTTCTGTTCGAAATTGTGCCGAATACTGGTATAAGTGATGAAAACGAGCTTGGCAATCGTATTGCTCTCAGTTTTGTTGAACCGAAATCGTTTATCCCATCCGATAACCAGCTATCCACCGCACAGTCTATTGGGATAGACCTGCTGGAGATTTCGGATCCTTCGGAAATAGGGAATCACCCGGCTGAATCATTTTATTTTTTACTGGATGGGGGTATAACATTTCCTACCATTCACAAACATAAAACAAAAAAAAGTGACTTGGCAGTAGAACTACTGGAAAAATACCGAGGTATTTCTGATCGCTATCCCGGAAAAATTGCTGCATTCAGCATTTTCCGATTTCCTTCTGATCAATCTGAGGGTTTTCTTCCCATAGCATCAAGCATAGCAGACAGCATACAACAAAACATTAACATTCCGCTTTTCTACCAGTCTGCATACCCGATTATTTCCGAAATTCCGGAGGGGTTCAATTTTGCATCCACCCGGATTTTGGGCGGCAGTGAACTTCCACCTATGATATCGCAGGTGACCTTTTTTACACCGTCTGATTATGACGACATTTCACTTATCACTCTGCAAGAAATACTGAACGAAACACTTGAATTTGAAGATAGTATCGTCATTATTCCCGCTGCCTGGTTTTTCGAAATAACTGAACGACAACCTGATCTCGGCCTCATTTTTTCCGACTATTTTGAGGGACATGAGGTGACATTTCCGCTGCCGGCAAAGCCGGATCCCCTGCCTCCATTAAACTGGAGTATTGTGCTTCTTTTTGTTATTTGGGGAGGATTCTTCATTCATTACAGATATCAGCCAATCTGTCTCTCTGTAAGCTTGCGATATCTCTTTAATCACACCTTTTTTGTAGCTGATGTGATGCATGGCCGTTTCAGAAATATATCTGCCGGGCTGATACTGATTGGTCACCATGCAATGATCACCGGCCTGTTCCTTTTCACAACCGGACAATATGCACTGACTGATTCGGGCAAAGAGGTACTCTCTGCTTATTTTCCGGGAATGATTTTCAGCGGATTCGAACTCCTCAGCCTATTCGTTATTGGAATTCTGTTTTCACTACTGCTAAATCTATTTTCACTTTCCTGGATCTATATCCTGAATAAACAGATCAAAAACTTTAGTCAAGTTGTAAATCTTTACAGCTGGCCGCTTGTGCTGAACCTTCCGGTGATTACACTGATTGTTTACCTTTCTGCCCTGGATGTTAACCACATTTGGATTCTGGGCTCATCCGTGGTTTTTTTGCTGGTATGGTTCATGAGTTTCAATACTGCCGCAATTGCCGG
>SLGL01000163.1 GCA_007123785.1 Balneolaceae bacterium | reverse complement strand
GTAAACCAGGCGGTATTCCAGCCGGCATTTTTTCCACCAATGATGTCTGATGAATAGGAATCTCCCACATACAAAATAGATTCGTGCACCTTTCCCGCTTTTTCGGCAGCTGTATCAAATACTTTATGGTGCGGTTTCATCACCCCGATCTCTTCGGAGATTATGAACAGATTGCTGAACCGAGACAGCACCATTTGCTCGATCTTCTCATGCTGCGTTTCCAAAAATCCGTTCGTAATGAAACCTACCGGGAATCTCCCCGAGATTTCCTCAAGAGCTTCCTCTGCCCCATCAATCCAACACCAGTATTCGCGATATACTTCCATGTATCTCTTGCCGATTTCACCACTCCTTTCTGATACGATTCCGAGCGAAGTCATCGTTCTTTCAAACCGGGTTCGCTGGAGCTGCTCACGGCCAATCGCACCGTTCTGATATTGAAGCCAAAGCCCATTATTGATCTCCTTGTAAGCATCCAGCCATTCATCCACGGCTACTTGTTGTAATTCGGTGAATTGTGAGTAGATCTCCCGCTGTGCACTGGCCTCAGCAGATGAATGGTCGAGAAGCGTATTGTCGATATCGAAAAAAATAAATTCTGGTTTCATCGGGTTTACTGATGGGAGTGAATTCGTCAAAACACTGAATATACGATCTTTTTCCCGAACCATTCATAGCTGAATAGAACCACTTACTCCTGCAAAATTCAAATAGTCTTCTCTTTTGCCATTTACGCTTTTGCCACTGTTAAAATCCCGGCTTTTTGTTCATCTTTCAAAACTGTTTTTGCCACTTCGAATGTAGTAGATCCTGTTGTAAAAACATCATCAATCAAAATGGGGAATTTATCCTGCAGCTCTGCACTGTCTGTTACTTCAAATGCGCCGGCGAGATTATTTTCCCGTTCAAGGGAATTCAGCCCGGTTTGCGTTTTTGTATTTTTTGTCCTGATAATTAAACCTTGTCGAGCTACCGGCCATGATGTTACCCGTGCCACCCCCTCTGCCATGGCTCTTGCCTGATTGTATCCCCTTTTTCTTTGTCTCGATTTGTAAAGAGGCACCGGCACCAGCAGCGGCTTGGCCAAGGCAAACTCTTCTGTCATAGATGACTCCAGCCGATTTAAAAAGGCACGGCCGAGGCATTCTCCCAGTTCTACCCCCACTCCTTTCAGGTGATGATACTTCAAGTCGTGCAAAAGCTTTTGAAGATATCCGCCCTTATCAAAATACCACATTGAAAAACAGAACCGAATTCGTTCAGGCAGAAAGTTTCCGGGGCCAGCACATGCTTTTTCGAAGCGATCGAGTTTGCACCATTCACACAAATAACAATTTTGCTCCGATGTGGACGATCCGCAGCACGCACACGTTAGAGGAAATACAATGTTTTGGTAAGATATGAGGATTTTTTTCAGTTGCTTCATATTAGTATGAACCAAAATCCTGAAATTTCTTACATTTTTTGCGGTATTTTTTACCTTATCTTTATTGTAACGATTCAGATGTCACAAAATCGTTCAAAAGAGCAAATTTTCAGATAATTCAGAAATAGAATTTTTATGCCTTCAATCGGTAAAGACCTTTCAAAAATTCGTTCTCACCTGGGACTGAGTATCCAAGACATTCAGTATGCAACAAAAATCCCTGTAGATACTATTCAAAGTATCGAAAACGATTCAATTTTTTCACGCGAAGATGAGGGGAAAACTTACATACGGAGCTTTGTAAGAAGTTACGGCCGGGCCTTGAAAATTGATAAAGATACAATGATCAAGGCGCTGGACCAATGGGAAACCGGTAATTACAATCATCTGTTGCTGCAGCAATTTAAAGCTCTTGCTCAACAAGAGGTGAACGTTCCCGAGCAACAGCCAACACAAAGTAAAGCAAAAGAGTCAGTTAATTCTTCCCAGACAAAAAATACTGAACAAACCGGAGCGGAAAAAAAATATGAAAGCAGTCCCTCCATTCAAAAAAAGGAAGCGAACTTCACAGAAAAAACTGTAAAACCTTCTGCTGAAAAAAAGGGGCCTGTGGCACCCAAACCGGGCAGTACTTCTTCCCGGCGAAATGTAGACTGGGCCAACATGGGCCACAAGTTTTCAGAAGAAAAAAAACATACACCGATCTGGATTGTTGGTTTAATCATCTTGTTTATCATTGCCGCTTTTGCAGGGTATTTACTCTACAATAATGGTTATTTCGCTGCATTTACCGATCGAGACAGCCAGGAACAAATTGTTGATACAGAGTCTCAGTCAACACAGGGCAGTTTATCTTTAAACCTGGACGAACCGAACCAAAACGATATTACTGGCAGTGATGCACAGCTGCAAAACGTGGAGCTGGACGATGTTCTCTACATCACTGTTTATGCTGCTTACAGTAACCTGGATCCGGTGAGAGTATGGAGTGACCTGAAACCGAGGCTCGACCCCTACTGGCTGGAGCAGGGTGTAGCTCTCCACTTTGAGTTTCAGGACACCATTCGTATTCGAGGCCCATATTCTAATCTATTGCTGTTTAAAAATGGGCACATCATTGAAAATTTCCTCGAAAGCTATTATGATGATAATGAAAATGTTATTGAACTAACCCGCGACATTTTCACTGCTGATTCCAAATGGGCTCAGCCGGTCTCTTTTGAACTGCCCGACGGCGTGGCAGAACCCGACAGTGTAGCAGATCGCCCCTCTTTTTAACCTTGCTCAAAACCACAGATGGATAAACCCACTGCTGAAAAACGCGTTAAGGAATTACGCGATTTGCTAAACCGCGCCAACAAAGCTTATTATGAAGATGCGCGGCCATTTATCAGTGACCGGGATTTTGATGAAGCTCTTGCCGAACTGGAAAGCCTGGAACAGAAGTTCGGCCTTGTTACAAAAGACTCTCCCACACAGCGGATTGGCGGTGAACCTTCCAGCATTTTCCCCACTGTAGAGCACCCCCACCCGATGCTTAGCCTTGACAACACATACAATGAAGAAGATCTGCGCGATTTTGACCGCCGTGTAAAAGATATTCTCGGGCATTCCGATTTCAGCTATGCGGTGGAATTAAAATTCGACGGAGCATCCATCCGCCTGCGGTATGAAAACGGGAAATTAGTCACAGGGGCCACTCGGGGCGATGGCACCAGAGGGGATGATATCACCCGTAATCTTAAAACCATTCGTGAAATTCCCCTTACAGTAAATGGAGCATCGGCTGATGTACTGGAAATCCGCGGCGAAGCTTACATGGAAAAAGAGGCTTTTGTACGGCTCAACCAAAATCGTGAAGAACAGGGTTTTGCACCGTTCGCCAATCCCCGCAACTCTACCGCGGGTTCACTCAAAATGCAGGATACAAGGGAAGTGGCACGAAGGCCTATTAAGTTTTTTGCCTTCGACCTTATTCTCGAAGAAACCGACCTTAATCGAACTCACGCAGAAAAAATGGAGCTCCTGGTGCGCTTGGGGTTCCCTGTCTGTGAGTATTTTGAAGTCTGCACTTCTGTTGATGACGTACTTGATGTGATTCACCAATGGGGTAGGCTTCGGAAGGATCTGCCTTACGAAACCGACGGCGTAGTTGTAAAAGTTAATGAAGAACGCTTTTATGAGGAACTGGGCAGTACCTCCAAATTTCCGCGCTGGGCCATAGCCTATAAATTTGAAGCAGAACAGGCTTCAACTATTCTCGAATCGATCACTCTACAGGTCGGAAGGCTGGGGAAAATCACACCTGTTGCTGAACTCAAACCGGTTCTTTTGGCCGGCACAACCGTAAAACGAGCCTCATTACATAATGAAGATGAAATTTTACGAAAAGATATCCGGCCCGGCGATACTGTGGTTATAGAAAAAGCCGGTGAAATCATTCCCCAGGTTGTAAGCGTTGTAAACCCCGATCGTGAAAATCGACCTGAACCATTCTCCATGCCAAAATATTGCCCTGCATGCGGGCAAGAGCTGGTGAAGCTCGATGATGAAGTTGCCTGGAGATGCGTCAACCCGGAGTGCCCGCCTCAGGTGCGTGAACGTGTAAAACATTTTGCCTCCCGTGATGCGATGGATATTGAGGGGCTCGGTGAAGCCGTAGTTGATCAACTAATCACCGAAGGACTTATACGCACTTATGCCGACCTCTACGACTTAAAAAAAGAAGAGTTGGTTCCGCTGGAACGAATGGCTGAAAAAAGTGCCCAAAACCTGGTAAATGCAATCGAAAAAAGCAAACAACAACCTCTCGATCGGATCATTTATGCACTTGGGATCCGTTTTGTAGGCCGTACGGTGGCAAAAGATCTTGCTGAACATTTTAAAACAATGGACACACTCATGCAGGCCGATGAAGATACCATGGAATCCGTGGATTCAATAGGGCCTAAAATTGCCGAATCCGTAAAAGCTTTTTTCACCAACGAAATAAACCTTGCTCTTGTTGAACGACTAAAACAAGCAGGACTTTCATTTGAGATGGAAGAATCCGAACAATTATCATCAAAATTAAAAGACAAAAAAATCGTTTTAACCGGAACACTTCCATCTTACACAAGAAGTGAAGCAAAGGCTATTATCGAAAAACACGGCGGTTCAACAGTATCATCCGTAAGTAAAAATACGGATTTTCTTCTCGCAGGAGATTCACCAGGAAGCAAATACAATAAAGCTAAGAAGCTAAATATCAAAATATTAGACGAAGAAGAGTTTCGAAATCTGGTTGGTGAATAAATAGATATTTAACAGAGATATCCCAACAATATTTGTCTTTTATTAGTCATAATACCTTTTTATACTTTCATTATGCTACGAAATAATATAAACGTGGCATCCATTGAAATCTGATTATGAGTATTCTCAAAAAACTTGGATTGGGTCGAAAGAAGGAAGAGTCGGCTCCCGGTATCGGAGCCAATAAAACCCGGGAAGAAAAAGTGCTCAACGAAAAGAAAAGCATGTATCTTCGGTGGGTAATTTTATTTGCTTTCCTTGGCCTTGTACTTGCCATTCTTCCCCAAACTTCCTTTCAGCCGGTATCTCAATACTCTGTTGGAGAACCCTGGAGGGCGGATGACCTGACTGCACCATTCACTTTTTCCATCAAAAAAACTGCCGAAGAACTTCAGGAAGAGAGAGAGGAAATCAGAAGTCAAACCGCACCTATTTATCACGTAAATAATGATGCCGACATTATCATAGAAGGCCGTATAGATTCCCTGTACCGAAGTATGCAACCGGTCATGGACAGCTACCTCCAGTGGCAGCGATCTAAACAAGATAATGGTTCATCAGCTCCTGATGACAGCCTGCGTTATTATGAAGACCGTGAAGCTGCCAATGTTCATTTAGATAGCGATGCATGGGATACTCTCCTTGAAAATTATGCGAATATTATTATGAATAACCAGCCTGAGCGCAGGGCGGTAATTTTCCAGATCAGTAATCATCTTGAAGATATTGTTGACAGACTGCTCGCTGATGGTATCATAAACCAAAACAAGGATGATCTGGACCACAACGAAATTACTATTCGGAATCTTCGGCAGCTTACCGAACGCTCAATTAACATTGCAAATACACGCGACGAATTGGAAGCCGCCGAATATGCCCGGCTCCATTTTAACCGGGTATTTATTCCCGATGTGGCCAGGGCAGCGAAACAACTCTATAATCAGGTAATCATACCAAACTACATATTCAGCGAATCCGATACTGAAGCACTTCTTTCCGAAAATCTGGAAAATATCTCTACCACAAAAGGAGCTGTTGACCAGGGGCAAATTATCATTCGGCGCGGAGATATTGTTACCGAAGAAACGGCAAATATTCTCCGAAGCCTGTCTGAAGCCCGTGCACTCACGGCTACCGAAATGGAAAGATGGCTGCGGTATTTAGGGGAATCGATTGTAATCATCATCGCAGTGATGATGTTTTTCTTTTATCTCTTTCTGTACAGACGTAACATTTACGATAAACCGGCTATGTTTTTGCTGGTATTTTTGGTTTTCAGCATAGTTACGGTTGCCAGTGCTATCGTTTATCCGCTCGACAATGTTAACAGCTTTATTGTTCCGATTGCCATTGCCCCTATTATTCTTACCATTATATTTGATTCCAGAGTGGGGCTCATGGCTACTGTTAGCATTGCCATTATTACAGGCATGATGCACGACTACAGTTTCGAATATCTCGTTGCCACAATCGCAGCCTGCGGCCTTGGTATATTTTCCGTGCGGGACATTAAAAGGCGCTCCCAGTTCTTTTTTATCACACCGGGGATTGTGTTTGTATCATACATGCTGGTGATTGCCGGTTTTGGCCTGGCCCGTTTTACAGGATGGGAGAGGTTCTTAAGTGACCTGTTCTTCATCGGTGTGAACTCGGTTTTCATTCTGTTCACCTATCCGCTGATTCTTCTTTTTGAGAAAATGTTCAAAATCACCACTGATTTTACATTGCTCGAACTTGCCGATACGAATCTGCCTCTATTGAAAGAGCTGATGAACAAAGCTCCCGGTTCCTTTCACCACAGTTTGCAGGTAGCCAATCTGGCTGAGTCAGCTGCTTCAGAGATTGGAGCCAATGCCCTCCTTTGCAGGGTTGGAGCTATGTACCATGATATTGGAAAAATGGTGAAACCTTCCTATTTCATTGAAAACCAGAATAAATCGAACGATCACGATAAACTGAAACCAAGAATGAGTGCGCTGGTAATCAAATCTCATATTTCAGAGGGAGTAAAAATTGCTCATGAACGCAACCTGCCTGAAGTTATTATTGATTTTATCCAGACACATCACGGAACATCACTCATCAAATATTTTTATAATAAAGCCAAAGAAGAGTCGGGTGATGTACAGCAGGAAGATTTTCGTTACGACGGGCCTATACCATTTTCGAAAGAACAGGGAATTCTGATGTTGGCAGATGGAGTAGAAGCATCCTGCCGTTCTATGAAAGACACCACCTACAGTAAGCTTGAAAATCAGATAAACAGGCTTGTCGATGAACATATCAGTGATGGACAGCTTAGTAATTGTCCGCTTACCTTCAGGCAGATTCAGATCATTAAAGAGACGTTTCTGAGTATTCTCAAAGGTGTCTATCACAGCAGAATTGAATATCCCGAAGACCAGAAAAAAGAACAGGGGCCTGCTTCGGATGATGCCCCCGATATCAATGCTCAGCCTACGGAAGTATCTGAAAAAGAAAAAACGTAAAAAATGGCATCCTTTGAAGCGGAATTGAAGCAATACCTTCAGTTTATCACGCTTGAAAAAGGGCTTGCAGAAAATTCAATCCTCTCCTACCGCAATGATTTGGAACGGTACCTGCACTATGTGACACACGATTTAAAAGTGCGTGATCTTGGAGGCATCACACTTTCTCACATTGAAAGGTATCTTTCGGAGCTGACCGAGATGGGGCTTGCAGTCGGTACGATTGCAAGAAATATCTCAAGCATCCGCAGCTTTCATGAGTTCGCTGTAGTAGAACATCTTGCGGAAGCCAATCCTGCAGAACTTGTAGATCTTCCCCGTAAAGCTCAAAAACTACCCGAAGTGCTCGATACAGTTGAGGTTGAACAGATCATCGATGCGGCCAATCGCACCACTCCCTCCGGAATACGAGACGCAGCTATCCTGGAAACGCTCTATGCAAGCGGCATGCGCGTCAGTGAACTGACGAATCTGGAGCCGGATAGTCTTTTTTTTGAAATCGGATTTATCCGTGTAATTGGCAAAGGGAACAAAGAACGGCTGGTACCTGTGGGTGAAATGGCCCGGATATCCATAAAGCACTATCTTGATGAAGTTCGAGATTCCTTTCTGAATGACACTAAACCGGGAAAAAGCAAAAACAAACTTTTCTTAAATCAAAGAGGGGGGCCTCTTAGCCGTATGAGTATATGGAATATCGTGAATAAATATGCCCAAATAGCCAATATTAAAAAAAATGTATATCCACATATTTTCAGGCATTCATTTGCCACCCATCTGCTGGAGGGCGGTGCTGACCTAAGGGCCGTACAGGAGATGCTTGGTCACACATCTATCTCAACCACAGAAATCTACACACATGTAGACCGAACACTGCTTCATCAGGTTCATAAAGAGTTTCACCCAAGAGCGTAAGATCGGTTCAATAGTTAACTCTAAGATTGGTTTGTCTCCGAGTGGAGTAAGGAGTCGTTTTGATTGCCAGGTGGGCTTTGAATCAAGCAACAGTTAGCAATATAACATGATTAGGTACAATCAACCAAATTCAATTTCAAATAGCATAGTAATGCTATATAAAAAAAATTAATATATAACTATAGTCATTTATTATTATCTAAAAATAGTTTAAAATGACCCGAATAAACTT